>JASHUH010000375.1 GCA_030040115.1 Acidobacteriaceae bacterium
GCGCTACGGAAGCTTTTTCCGCGCCTTCACGCTGCCCTCGACCGTGGACACGGAGCACGTGGCGGCCAGCTACAACGCGGGCGTGCTGAAGCTGGAACTCAACAAGAAGCCCGAGGCGCAGCCCAAGCAGATCAAGGTGAACGTGGGCAAAACGCTGGCGGCGTAATAAAAAGCAGCTTTCAGCTATCGGCTTTCAGCCAGTTGGCTTTTAGCTGGCCGCGCATGTATGCGCCGGGATGGGGAACCAAAAGGGGTTCCCGCCCGGCGCGCGTATTTTGAGGAGATCGTTGTTTAGGGCTCGACAGTTCGGTTCAGGAAGTACAAGCTGAAGGCTGAGAGCGGAAGGCTGAGAGCGGAAAACTAGGAGCTGGTTTTATGGCCATACGTTGGGACAAATTTACGGTGAAGTCGCAGGAGGCGATGCAGCAGGCGCAGGCGCGGGCGGCGGAGCTGGGCAATCCGGAGATGCAGCCGGTGCATCTGTTGCTGGCGCTGGTGGAAGACCGCGAGGGAGTGATTCCGGCGGTGCTCGAAAAGATTGGCGTGCCGGTGGAGCGGCTCGAAAACAGCCTGCACGGGATCGAGGAAAAGCTGCCGCGGGTGGCCGGGGCGGCGAGCCAGCCGGGAGCGAGCCAAGCGCTGACGCGGGCGCTCGACCAGGCGTTCAAGGAGGCGGCGAACTTCAAGGACGAATATGTCTCGACGGAGCACCTGCTGCTGGGAATAGCGCACCTCAAGAACGATCCCGCGCAAAGCGCGCTGGTGGAGCTGGGGGCGACCCACGAGGCGATTTTGCGCGCGCTGACGGCGGTGCGCGGATCGCAGCGGGTGACGGACCAGAATCCCGAGGGCAAGTTCCAGGCGCTCGAAAAATACGCCAAGGATCTGACCGATTTGGCGCGACGGGGGAAATTGGACCCGGTGATCGGGCGCGACGAGGAGATTCGGCGCGTGATCCAGGTGCTGAGCCGGCGCACCAAGAACAACCCGGTGCTGATTGGCGAGCCCGGGGTGGGCAAAACCGCGATTGTGGAGGGCTTGGCGCGGCGGATTGTGTCGGGCGATGTGCCGGAGAGCCTGCGCGACAAGCGGGTAATCTCGCTGGACCTGGGATCGATGCTGGCCGGGGCGAAGTACCGCGGGGAGTTCGAAGACCGGCTGAAGGCGGTGCTCAAGGAGATTGAAGAGTCGCAGGGACAGATTGTGCTGTTTATCGACGAGCTGCACACGCTGGTGGGCGCGGGCGCGGCGGAGGGCGCGATTGACGCGAGCAACATGCTGAAGCCGGCGCTGGCGCGCGGCGAGCTGCGGGCCATTGGCGCGACCACGCTGAACGAATATCGCAAATACATCGAGAAGGACGCGGCGCTGGAGCGGCGGTTCCAGATTGTCTATGTGGGCGAACCCAACGTGGAAGACACGATTGCGATTTTGCGCGGGTTGAAGGAGCGCTACGAGGCGCACCACAACGTGCGCATCAAGGACGCGGCGATTGTGGCCGCGGCCACGCTGTCGCATCGCTACATCAGCGACCGGTTTTTGCCGGACAAGGCGATTGATTTGGTCGATGAGGCCGCGGCGTCGCTGGCGATTCAGATTGGATCGGTGCCGACGGAGATCGACCAACTGGAACGCGAGGCCACTTCGCTGGAGATCGAGAAGGCGGCGCTGAAGCGGGAGACGGATGCGAACAGCAAGGAGCGGCTGGAGGAAGTGGAGCGCGAAGTGGCCGCGCTGCGCGAGCAGATTACGGCGCTGCGCGCGCGGTGGACCAAGGAGCGCGAGGCGATCACGCGCATCGGCGAGCTGAAGAAGCAGATCGAGGCGCTGCGCTTCGAGGCCGAGGAACAGACGCGTAGAGGGCAACTGGACCGGGCCGCGCAGATCCAATATGGGGAACTGCCCAAGCTGGAGCGGGAGCTGAAGCAATTGAACGCCGCACAGGAAGGGGCGAAAGACGGCGGTGCCGAACGCATGCTAAAGGAAGAGGTGGATGAGGAAGACATCGCCAAGATTGTGAGCAAGTGGACGGGGATTCTGGTGGCGCGGATGCTGGAAGGCGAGGTGAAGAAGCTGATCCAGATGGAAGACCGGCTGCGCGAGCGGGTGGTGGGCCAGGACGAGGCGCTGGGCATCGTGGCCAACGCGATTCGGCGCTCGCGCGCAGGGTTGAGCGACCCCAAGCGGCCGATCGGGTCGTTTATTTTTCTGGGGCCGACGGGGGTGGGCAAGACGGAGACGGCGCGGGCGCTGGCGGAATTTCTGTTCGACGACGAGCAGGCCATGGTGCGCATCGACATGAGCGAGTACATGGAGAAGCACGCCGTGGCGCGGCTGATCGGCGCGCCGCCGGGATACGTGGGCTACGACGAAGGGGGCCAGTTGACGGAAGCGGTGCGGCGCCGGCCGTACGCGGTCATTCTTTTCGACGAGATCGAGAAAGCGCATCCGGACGTGTTCAACGTGCTGCTGCAGGTGATGGACGACGGGCGGCTGACCGACGCGAAAGGGCGCACGGTGGATTTTAAGAACACGGTGCTGATTATGACTTCGAACCTGGGGTCAGCATTTTTGGCGGGCGAATCGCTCAAGACCGAGCACGATTTTGAGATGACGCGGGAGAGCGTGATGCGTGTGCTGCGGGAACACTTCAGGCCGGAGTTTTTGAACCGCGTGGACGATGTGGTGATTTACCGGCCGCTGGGGCCGGCGCAGATGAGCCAGATTCTGGAGATGCGGCTGAACGAGTTGCGCAAGCTGCTGGAAGACCGCGCGATTTCGCTGGAGCTGACGGAGCCGGCGCGGCAACTGATTCTGGCGACGGGGTCGGATGCGGCGTACGGCGCGCGGCCACTGAAACGGGCGCTGCAGCGCATGGTGCAGGATCCGCTGGCGATGAAGATTCTCGATGGCGAGGTGTTGCATGGAGCGCATGTGCGGATTGACGTGGATCGCCGAAAGAACCAGTTGGTGTTTGAGGCAATGGGGAGAGAAGCGATGGCCTGACCACCTGCGGTGGGGCAGCCGGCGCTCCGCGCCCACGCGGCCTTCCCGAATCGGCGTGAACAAGGAAATGGGCTCCGCGGGTGCGGAGCCTGTTTTTTGATGCCTCGAGTGAGCCGCTGCCGATGGCAAAGCTCATGCTAGACTGCGGCTGAGGTTCGTTCATGAATAACGGCCATGAGCCGGTGACAAAGGACGATCTCCGGCGTAGCCTTGAGGAACTGGAAAACCGCCTCACTGCGGATGAGGATCGCGGCGCAGCTGGTCGAGACGAGTAATCCCCGGGTGTTGAGTTCCGAGATAGACGAGGAACCGGCTGGAGCCGTGCCCTGGTTACAAAGCGCAGCGGTGGTGGTGTCGCCGGCTAACCGGAGATGACCTGGTCGAGCAAAAGGAAAGACAACCGCGGATTCTTCGCTACGCTCCTCATGACAAAGGCGCTAAATGCAACAAAATCGCTGGTGTTAAAGGGTCATTCCATCCGTAACTCGCTTCACGCGAGTCGGGCTGCTCAGAATGACAGCGCGTTTTTTGGGTTCCAGGCGAATGACCGGCAGGTCGCGCCAAAAACGAGTAGCAGGGGCTGAAGCCCGCACCGCCGCCGACTAGGGACCCGCATGAAGCCGTGCGCTCGGGCATGGACTTCCTGATCGACATGGACGACACGTGGCTCTCGAATACCCCGCGGCGCGGCGCGGTTGCGCTGCGCACCGTGATGCAACACTCCGAAACGCAGCTTTGCATCGCCTGTCATCCATCGCAGTTCACCACGCGCGGGTACCTCGCGGCTTGGGTGCGGACAAGCGCGCAGGAGGAGGACAAGAATCGCATCAACGCCGGATATGAAGCGGTGGTGCGTGACCAGGCGCAGGTGCTCGCCAAAATACTGCGTGAAGGCACGCCTATGGGACGAGAGGGAATCCTCACTGCGCTATGGGATTTTCACATTCGTCACTATGCGCTGCCTGAACTTAAGTCGGACACTGTATCGATCGGCCTGCCTGCGGTGCTGACGAAATATGTAGCCGGAGTCCCCGATCTGCATCGCCCCGGCTACGAGTATCCGCCCTATCGTGAAGCTGTCGACTTCAAATACGACGTGCACAATAGCTTTTTCCAGACGCGCATCGGCAACGATAGCGACCTGATTCACTTCTTCAAGAGCTCTGGACCGGAGTTGGAGGATGCTCTAATTGATTGCCTGAAAGGCGCGGACGAGTCGATGAAGATGAATGTGCTGAAGGCGGGAAGCACGCTCAGCGAAGCCGGTGGTCCACGATTCGCGCTGGCGGTTTTGGAGCTGTCAGAGGACCCGAGCGCCGAGGTGCGGCAGACGGTTCGCTATGTGTATGAGGATGGACAACGGGGAATCCTGAACCTGGAGAGCAAGAGCGCGCCCGATCCGGACCTGGTCTCGAAAGTGGTCGAAATTCTGAAGCATGGGAACCCCGACAGCCAGGCCGTGGTGCTTCCTCTGCTCGCGGCGCTGCCTGCAAGTTCCGCATGGCGCCAACAAGCGGAGGTTCAGGACGCGCTGCGGTCGATGCTCGAACAGACGCCGAGGCCGGCAAACTATGGACAGGTGCTCGATGCCGCCTCTTCGTTTGACGCTCTTATGGGCGACCCCAAGATCCAGAAGCAGGTTTTTGCGGGCCTGGGCTCCTACACGCCCGCCGTCGAACGCGCTGCCGTGGAGATTTGCCTCGAACGCCTCCTCCAAGACCCGAAAACTGCGCCCCTAGTGAAAGCGGCTTTTGCAAACCGGAGAAACGCCACGCTGAATATTCTGCTTGAGGATGCGGGCAATCCATTGTTTCTGAAGAAGCGATTCGGAATCGCGGGCGGAGCCGTCTCGCAGGATCAGGATTATCTGAACAGGCACGCGGCAGATTTGAAGATCAGGGAGCCGCTCGATTATCCCGTCGTCGTGGATACGGTTGTCGCTGGCTTGCTGAATCCAGATGGCAATACCAGCGCGGCGGCGTTGGATACGCTGCGCAAGGTCAAGGGCGTCGAGCAGCGGGCAGATTTTCGCGCCGCGATGAATCAATTGCGGGAGTCGAGCAACCCCCGCCTCAAGCTCATCGCGAATAGCATATTGCAAGGGAAAAACCTGGACGACGCACTGCGCGACGTCCAGCCCGGGTCGCTGCTGGATTTCCGCTATTTCGTCACCAAAATCGAACCTGTTTTGGAAAAGCCGGGGCCCGACGGCAAAGCATGCGTGTTCTGCCACGCGAGCCATGTGATTTTCAAGCTCAGTCCACCCAACGCCCAGGGTGTTTTCTCCGATCAGGACAGCGAAGAGAACTACAAATACGCCATGCGCGTCGTGAACATTACCGATCCGAGCAAGAGCCTGATTTTGATTAAGCCCACCCGGCCGACAGACAGCGCCGGCAATGTGGGCGACTATACCGCAACACACAATGGCGGCCAACGGTGGCATGGCAACGAATCGAGCAACGAATATCGGACGATCCTGGAATGGATTCGAGGAGCGAAAATAGAAACCGCGAGTCTGCAGAAGTGAGAAACAACGTCGGCAGTGCGGCGAAGCCAATTACGGGAAGATAGAGGCGCGCTGGCGAGCACATTCATTCGGGACATATATGAGTCGCCGAACCAGCCGTCTTATCCTCGTCTACAACTCTGTGCGACTGGTGCTGAGGATAGTCCTTTGAGCCCGCAGGCCAAGCAGAAGGTTGAACCTCTGTTGAAACAGATGACTCTGAACGAGAAGGTTGGCTGGTTCGATGAGGCGGCCGGTTCGCTCTACCGCATCTTCGAGGTTCTCCGATGCCAGATTCCACTAGTTTTCAAATCGACATTCTTCCCCTCTTCACGGAGCGAGATATTCGCGCCATGAGCAAAGCTCTCAACTTGGCGAGCTACGATGACGTGAAGGCGCGCGCGGCCATCATTTACGACCGCATCCACGGCATCGGCGGCGCCGTTATGCCGCCGTCTCCTCCAAGAGGAGAAGGTCCCTGGTTCCAACAGCGAATTGATCTATTTGCTCAGTGGACGGCGGACGGATACCAACCCTAGAACGTTTTAGGGCACTCGATTCCGACCAATGTGGGGCATATTCTCCTAAGGTCAGTCACGTTACACGCTCGCCTTCCCAAAT
>JASHUH010000376.1 GCA_030040115.1 Acidobacteriaceae bacterium
TTGGGAGGAATTTCGGCAACCATGGAAAGCGGCGCCCAGGCGTCGGGCGCTTGCCCTACGATGACGCCGAAGAACTCCGGCGGCGCGACGCCTACTATCGCAGACACCACGCTGTCCAGGGTGATGGTGTGACGAAGAACTCCTGGATCAGCGCCCAGGCTGCGCTTCCAGAAGCCGTCGTTGATCATCACCACGGGATGGCCTCCTTCGCTGGAGTCGTCATTCGCCTGCGTCGCGTCCTCGGCCATCATCATGCGCAGAATGTCTTTCGAGCGAGGCCTTCATGCGAGCCGGAGACGCTGATTCAGCATGGTCCTTGTGAAGGGTCGCGGCCTGTTGATCAGCAACGGTTACCTTTGAAGGCGGATGGCGAAAGCTGGCCAACGGAAAGCTGGCCGGTCAATCAACCGGATCGGGGGGTCCGGGCATATTTGGCGCTACCTCAAAATCACTGAGCTTCCTTTGGAACCAACCGCACCAGGTCCACTCCATGGGCAGGAACCTTGGTTGAGTAGGCCGTCGCAAAGGAGCCAAGATCATGCTGCCGCCAGACATCCCGGACCATAGGTTGGCCGCTTATGCCCAGATCGCTCCAGTTCACTCGGATCGCACGCGGGGAGGTCGTCAGGTTGAACAGGCCCACAGCCAACGACCCATCTTCAAGCGGCTTGGCAAGAATGAACTCCGCACTTGTCTTTCGCACCACGCCGGCTTGTTTTCCCAGCGGGTCCTGATCGATGTCAATTACCTCGGCGTTGCAGAGAACATTGCGCGTAAACGGATCCAGTTTTGTCATATCGCCGGAAAAGAAAAGCGGCGCCGCCATCAGCGACCACATGGACATGTAACTGTACTGCTCCTCCGGCGTCAACTGCGTCTGGCGCACGCCAGAGTCCTGATGCCTGGCGTCGCCCACCGTTCCAATCAGGATATAGTCCGGGTCATTCCAGCCTCCCGGGCCCGCGTACAAGTTATGCTCCGCATTGGCAAAGCCGATCGAGTAAAATCCCGGCAGCGAGTTGTCCTTCGCCAAACCCAGATCCCCGGTTGTACGCCAAGAATTGCCGCCTGCCTGGCGCCCCCACCGCCAAACATCGCCCATACCGTATTGGCACATGTTCAGCACCACGTCGCGGTCCAATCCCGCTATGATCCCACCCATTTTCCTGTACGGCGCCTGTAACGACGTCCGTGTCTCATCTTTCGCGATCTGGCCGTAGGAACACCAGTCATACTTCAACAGGTCAAATCCCCATTGCGCGAATCGTCGCGCATCTGCGGCTTCGTGCCGATACGATCCCTCGAAATGAGCACAGGTGAACGGACCGGGCGAAGAATAGATCCCCGCCTTCAGGCCCAGCGAATGGATGTGATTCACCAGATTCGGCATGTCCGGGAAACGCGCGTTGGGCAGGATGTCGCCTTGCGCATCGCGCGCCGGCCCGCTCAATTGGGGATCACCTGATCCGGGCTCCCTTGCCCAGCAATCGTCGATATCGACATATTGGTAGCCAAAATCGGCCATTCCCGAGGCAATCATCGCATCCGCCGCGTTGCGAATATCTTCGGCGGTCACGTGACTGTAAAAGGTATACCAATCGTTCCAGCCCATTTGCGGAGTAAGGCCGATGGTGTCGCCAACCACGATCTTGAAGATGCGGCTGTCTTCGCCATACGCGCTTTCGGCCTTGAGTTCCACCGCGAATTCCCCGTATTTGCCGGGCGCCTTGCCCGTGATGATTCCCGTCCGGCGATTGAGCTTGAGCGACGCCGGAAGATGCCTTGCCGAGAATCGAATGGGACGGATGCCTGTGCAGGGAATGCGATACAGAAAAGGATGACCCGGCCGTACTCCATAAATCTCTGGCCCGTGAATGCGAGGCGCGTCAGCAGCCTTGGGTGTCCTAATCTCTGTGGCCTGCTGGCCTGTTGCATACATGTGCGCCATGCCCGGCAGGATCATAAGCACTGCCAGAAGTAGGCTCGCACGATTCCGAACAGCCGTCACCCCATGCCCCGATTCCGGAACACGCGCACCCGTGTCGAGAGTAAGAATAACAGCCTATCTCGTACCGCCCTCCGGGGTCCAACTCGAATCCTGCCATCGAATGGCGAGATCGGAATCGGGGGCCCCGCGGTCCTCAACGGCCGCGCGTCGCGATGGTGATGTTGCTGATTTGAAGGTCGAAGCCGTTGGGCGTCAGCGTGTGATAGCTCTTGTATGGCGCCGTGTCGATAGGTCCTCCGCCGTTTGTGTCCACTCTCGCGGCCAGTCCACGCTCCTCGAACGCCGCCCTCACCGCTTCAGGGTTAAACGGGGTGATGCCGAACGCGATGTGATCGATGAGCGCGCCCTGCCCACCGCCGAAGCGATTGCGGATGATGATGTCACCGATGTCGCCGATGCGAACCTGATTCGAATTCCCCTGGTCGGCGGTCGGCTGCCATCCGAGCAGCGCCTGATAGAACGCCACGGTTCTCTTGTAGTCGGTGCACTGGTAGGAAATGTGGTCGAGCCAGATCGTCGTCCAATCCGTGTGGGCGAACGGCGCCGCCACGGCCAAGCGGCCGCGCGGCGTGGTCGTCCGCCGGTTGCGCCGGTTGCCGTTGCCGATCTGAACGTCGAAACCGTCGGGATCCTTCACGTGAAAGGATTCGAAGCCGTGCCCGCGGTTTTCGGGCGATGGGTTAAGGCCGCGCGCCTTCAAGGCGGCTTCGACCTTCCGCGTGTCCCACGGCTCGATGTCCCAGCAGAAACTGTCGAACAGCGCGTTGCGAGGCTCGAAGGGGCCCACCTGGAAGCCCCGCTTGCGCGCCAGAGCCGCCCGGCGCTCGTACTGCGCCCGATCGGCCGACACCTCGGCCGCTGACAGCCGATACCCACCGCGGATGACGATGCCGCCGAAACCGCCGATGTCAAGCACCGCCTCCTGGGCATCGTCGCTGCGTACGGCCCAGTTCATCAGCGCGTTGTAATAGGCAGCCTCCTTCTCATGGTCCTCGACCTTGCAGGAGAGATGATCCAACAGGACCGTTGTCCACCCGGTGGGCTCAAACGGCGCCCTTGCCTGCGCACCCGCGTTCCCGATTCGCGCCCCGAGTTGCGCCGGCGCTGCGAGCGCCGAGGCCGGCGCCAGAGCGACACCTGCCCCCAGAGCCTTAAGCAACTGCCGGCGTGAGAGCCGGCCGCAATCGAACGCTGCCAGCAATCTGCACAGTTCGTCATTCATGGAAGTATCCTCCACATCCCGAACGGTGGGCGCTCAAGTGTTCGGACGTCGTAAGCGACCTCTCGCTGACCGTTCCGACACTATGGTATTGCATCGCCGGGAGGCCACCGGCCTCGGTGTCGATAACCGAAAGGAGTAACATCCGCTCGCGTCTTTCGGTTCCTCAGTGAGCGCGGCACTCTCAATGTAGGCGCCCCGGCCGATGTGGCGCTACTCGAAATACGGCGTGGACATTTCGAATTTCTCGATAACTACAACAACCAGATGGCCGGCAGCCAAAGGCTCTTCCCGAGCGGCGCCCTGTTGGCCGGAAAGTGGATTCCCCGCACCTAGCAGCAGCCGACAGGATTTAACATTCCGGCACGGAACAAACTGTATTGGAATAGGCGCAAATTCGTCCGTTTGAGAGTTAGAACGAGAGCAAGGTCTGAAACAGAATGGCGCGATTGCCGGGAGTGGGCGTGGAAAACTGGCCGCCGGCGAGTGACTGCGTCTGGTCGAAGAGCGGCGAATCCATCACGCCGTTGGGCGTGCCCAGGTTGACAACATTCAGGACATTGAGGCCCACGACGACGAAGGTCAGATTGAACCTGCGCGCCTCGGTGGCGTCGAGGCGGATGGGCGCGCCGCCGCTGCTCAAACCGCGCCCGCTCACGCTCTGCCCGTTTTGAAGCGCCATCCCCTGGCCCGCGGCTTTGATGCGCGGACCCACGCCAACAACCTTGCTTACGCGAATGTGGAGCACGAAATTTGCAGGCCC
>JASHUH010000377.1 GCA_030040115.1 Acidobacteriaceae bacterium
CGTCTTCCACGATGATCTGGGTGAGAATAAGCCGGGTGATATCTGCGCCCGTGGCCACGTCCACCACCCGCACATCGTGGCCGCTTTTGAGGATCTGCGCTACGTCCTCAAGATTGACGTAACGGCTATTGGTGGCGTCGTAGAGCCGCCGATTCTCGTATTTCTTGATCAGGACGGTTTTCTGGGCCATATCGACCCTCATTTTACTCTTGACACGTTTTCAAGGCGGTGTATGATGGTGTTGTGCTGCACTGCAGCACAATCTGCAGCATAAATCCGGAAGGAGCCAAATTATGAGCCCGACCCCAAAAGCAACTCGTGAACCGGCGGCGCAGGAAATCCCGGAAAAGAAACCGTTTGGCGAGCAGTTTTCCACTCTTTTCCTCAACGGCGTGGAGCGAATGGCCGAAGTGGAGAGGCGCGGCCTCGATCTTGCTGTGGCGCAAAATGCGGAGGTCACGGAAGCCTGGAAGAAAATCGCTCAAAAGACGCCCTGGGCGGCCGGACTGTTCCTGTTCGACTTGGCGAACAACATGTGGGAGCGCTATGCCGACACCCGGAAAGCGGCGATCGACGCCATGGTGGATCAGAGCCGTTCGCTGGCTGACATGACCCGCGAGCGCAGCGTGCAGACCGTCAAAGCCAATGAGACCACGAGCGCCTATGTACAGCAGGCGGTGGAGCGCTCGGTGGGAGTCCAGAAAAAGGCGCTTGACCACACTGCGGCGCACACCAAGGCTGTGTTCGATGCATTCCAGAACCAGTTTGGCTTTGCCGGAGCGCCGGCCGACGCAGCGGCCGATTCATTTCATAAGGGCGTCGACACCGTGATTGACGCGCAAAAGGATCTGCTGGATATTGCGGTGCACTAGAGGTCGCTGACCGATCGATTTGAGTCCTTGGCACGGCGCCTTCCCGGGTCTCAAAATCGGGACCCTGAGGACCCGAGGCGCTCAAAATCGATGCTTGAGCAAGCGGGCAGGGGCTTTTAGCGCGGCGCGGCCGCGATGGCCGGGCGATCCTCCTTCAGCATGGGCGAGGGACCGGGTCGTCCGGCCGCGTGGATGGGTGTATGCTTCCTGATGTTCCGAGCGGGGCAGTTTATGAATGACGATGCCAATGCAAGCCGCAAGTCGTGCGATCCTTTCGAGCCGTTTCGCGAAATGCGCGACGCGTACCTTAACACCTTGTCCAAAGCTATGATCGACGCCGTGAACACAGAAAGTTACGCGGAGGCGACCGGAGCCATGCTGGATGGCTATCTGACGGCCACCAAGCCGTTTCGGGAAGCACTCGAAAAGAACATGCTCCAGGCTCTGCAGCAACTCTCGTTGCCATCCCGGCAGGAAGTGGCGGCCCTGGCGGAGCGCTTTACGAACTTCGAAATGCGGTTGGACGACATGGACGCCAAGCTGGATGAGATTGTCAAACGCCTGGCGGAAGAGAAGAAGGTGAAGCCGGAAGCAGGCAGCCGTTCCGGAGAGGCCAGATCTCCGGCACCGGCCGGTGCGGATCGGCCCAAAGCAGCGGCCACCGCGCCTGGACCATCCGGGCGCAGAGCAAAGCCGCCGGCCCAACATCGCCCCTAAGGGAGTGCCGGCGCAAGGCCAGGAACCCTAATGACGGCGTCCTGGCGTGGCGATGAAAAGTCAGAGGTTGCCTATGGAAGAGGCTGCAACGCTTTCCGATCATATATCGGCTTGTGAACAGCGGCTTAGGACACTTGCCCGGGTGATGACCACAAAGGCCGACATTGCCCAGACGCCTAAGGACTTGATCTGGACGCTCAACAAGGCAAAACTTTACCGGTATAAACCACGAGTCGACGCCCGACAGCGGTATCGCGTTCCCTTGCTGCTGGTTTTTGCGGTGATGAATCGTCCATATATCCTCGACCTGCGCCCCGGAAACAGTTTTGTTGAATTCATGGTGGGCCGCGGCTACGACGTTTACCTGTTGGATTGGGGATCTCCGGGCATCGAAGATAAAAACCTGAAATTCGACGATTATGCGTTAGAGTATCTTCCCCGCGCCATACGCAAAGTCAAGGGGGTCTCGGGCTCGGAAGAGTTCAGCATGCTGGGCTGGTGTATCGGGGCGATCATCACCACCGTCTATGCCGCCATGCTTCCTGATGATGGGCTGCGCAACCTGTTGCTGCTGACCGCTCCGCTGGACTTCACGAACCGGGAAGGATTGACGTTCGCCAAATGGGTAGATGAGAAGTATTTCGACGTGGACAAAGTTTTGGCCGCCTTCGGCAACATGCCCGGTGAAATGATCGACTATGGCGCCAAAGCCCTGAAACCGGTTGAAAACTACATTACCAGTTATCTCAAACTTTGGGACAATCTGGACGATCCGCGGGTCGTGGAATCATGGCATGCCATGAATACCTGGGTTACGGATAACATACCCATGGCGGGCGCCACTTATCGACAGCTTATCGTGGATCTTTATCGGCGCAATCTGCTGATGAAAGGCGAGTGGGTGATCGGGGGTCAGGTTGTGGACCTGCGCCGCTTGCGCGCCAACCTGCTGACGGTGATTGCGCAAACCGACCACATTACTCCCCCGTGCCAGTCGGAGGCGATCTTAACCAAGGTCGGCAGCAGCGACACGGAACTCTACCGCATTCCCGGAGGGCACATTGGAATCATGGCCGGGAGCGGCGCGTACAAGACCACCTGGCCGCACATCGACCAGTGGCTGGGCTCCCGCTCCCAATAACTTGCGGGGTCGAGCCCGTTATGTACTTACGCGGGCAGGAAAATTCATGGTGGGCTCCCAGGCTTACATGTAGATGCCGCCATTGACGTTGATTTGCTGGCCGGTAATGTAGTCTCCATCGCAGACCAGGAATGCCGCAGCCTTGGCGATTTCTTCTGGCTGCGCAAAACGCCCCAGAGGAATTCGCGACAAGATCTGTTCCTGGATATTGGAGGGAATTGCCGCCACCATTTCCGTGGTGGTGAAACCGGGCGCGATGACATTGGCGGTGATGTTGTATTTGGCCAGCTCGATGGCCAACACTTTCGTCATGGCGATGATACCGCCTTTGCTGGCCGCGTAGTTGGCCTGGCCGAAATTTCCGGCCTGGCCGGAAAACGAGGCGATGCTCACGATCCGGCCGAATCTTTGCTCCACCATGAACGGGACAGCAGCGCTGGTGCAGTAGAAGATGCTGTTCAGGTTCGTGTCGATCACTTCCGTCCAGTCGTCGTCGGTCATTTTACGAATGGACCGGTCGCGCGTGATCCCCGCGTTATTGACAAGTACGTCGATGCGCCCATAGACATCCACAACTTGGCGAATCAAGTCCCGCGCCTCCCGGCGCACAGAGACATCGGCGCAAAACAGCTCACTCTCGCCGCCGGCCTGATGGATTTCGTTGCGGAGCGCTTCGGCGGAGCTCAGGCTGGCGCGGTAATTGATGGCGACCGCCGCGCCCCGGTCGGCTAGCTCCTTGGCGATCGCGCTGCCGATGCCACGAGAACTGCCGGTTATCAGCGCGATCCTGCCCTCCAGGGGTTTCTGGAAGAAGACTGTCGTTTCGGTTAAAACCGCAGTAGCCATAACGCCTCCTTCATTGCGGCGATTCAAAGATGGCGGCAATGCCTTGCCCACCGCCGATGCACATGGTGACGAGGGCGTAATGACCGCCGATGCGGCGCAGTTCATGCAACGCTTTGACGGTGACAATGGCGCCCGTTGCGCCCAGAGGATGGCCCAGTGAGATGCCGCTGCCATGGGGATTGGTCTTCTCCGGCGGGAAATCGAGTTCGCGCCGGACGGCGAGCAGCTGCGCGGCGAAGGCTTCGTTCAATTCGATGACATCCATTTGGCAGTTGCAGAGCCCGGTGCGCGCATAGACCTTTTTGACTGCGGAGACGGGCCCGATGCCCATCACCCCGGGTTCCACGCCGGTCACGGCGTAGTCCACCAGCCTCGCCATGGGCTTCAATCCACGT
>JASHUH010000378.1 GCA_030040115.1 Acidobacteriaceae bacterium
TTCCTGCACGTACTCGCTGAGCCGCGCCTGCACCGCGTCGACGTCCCAGCCCGCCCGGTCCAGCAGGTACTGCATTCCGTAGGGGGATGCTTCCCCGGCCCACTCCGCCTCCTGCCAACTGTTCTTCCGCGCGCAATGGCTCAGCAAGCCTTCCACATACGCCAAGCTCCGCTCCCGCACCTCCCAGCGCGCAAACAAATCCCCCATGCGCTGATGCACCGGCACCAACTCTTCCTTCCACTCTCGAATCGTCGCCTCCATCCCCTGGGCGCGGACACCCTCCCGGAGCAGCTTTAGTCTTTCACTTATAGATACAACTGTAGTACTAATCAGCAACACCGATACACTTACCAGTTGGCTTGAGACTCACGGCGCGGCCAGCGTGCAGGATTGGAATAACCTGGCGGGAGAAAAGAGCCTCGCCAGCTACGATGTGACCAACCGCCTGGTTGTGAGTTACGTCCTCACCCTTCCCATCGGCATCAATCACATGCTTCTGTCCAACATCAGTCCGGCGCTGAACCGGGTGATCGGGGGATGGACCGTCGACGGAATTGCCACGCTCCAGAGCGGCTTCCCGCTTGCGCTCACAACGGCGAGCAACCAGACCGACTCCCAGGGCGGCGGGTCGCGCCCGAATGTCGTGCCCGGCGCAAGTAAATCGATAAGCGAGGCTGCGCAGAGCCGGCTGAAAGAGTGGTTCAACACGGCAGCTTTCACCCCGCCCGCGCCGTTCACCTTCGGGGATGAAAACCGCACGGACGATCAACTGCGCGACGATGGCGTGGCTAACTGGGATTTCACGCTTGGCAAGAATATTCCTTTACGGGAGCGAACAAATTTCGTAAGGGAACGAACAAATTTCGAGTTTAAAGGCGGAGTTCTTCAACCTTTTCAATCGAACCCAGTTCGGCGATCCGGGCACATCGCTGGGCAGTTCCACCTACGGTATCGTGTCTACCGTGCTTGCAAATCCTCGTCTGGTTCAATTCAGCGGCCGTCTCTCCTTCTAAGGCGCTTCCGGCTATTTAGTGGGTAGGGGCGCCAAGTCGAGGCCGCCGCAGTGGAAGTAAATGGCGTGCATGAAGTTCTGTTTGTTGCGGAAGCCGCGCGCGGTGTACTTGACCCATTGGATCTTGGCGTTGATCGATTCGCTGGCCGCATTGGTGATCGGGTGGCGCAAGGAGGTGATGATGTTCTCGAACCGCCGCTTCAGCATCCGCGCCCCCGCGATCATCGGCTTGAGTCGACTGCGCAGGGCCCAGTTTTGCCACCAGCATGCCGGTGTGGCTAAATGTCTCTGCGATATCTCCATGGCAGGAAGCACAGATCGCAGGATCGATATATTCGCGGGCGAATCGATGCAGCACGGAAATATTGCGAAACAGCCGCGCAGAGCGCGGACGAATCAATTCGCGAGGCGGCTATGAGGTGTTTGCAGTGAGAAATCCGGAGCGAATGATCGCTCCGCCCTACACCGTCCAGAAGGGCTCGCCGCTCCTGACGAACTGAACCGGAACCTCGGGCGTGAATGACTTGATCCAATTGGCCATCTCCCACCTCCCCGGTTCCTCAGACACATTGTGGCCGAGCATGATCCAGGCTTTGGGAATGCCCAGCGTCATGGCGTCGAGGACGTACGCCGGGCGGTCGAGAAAACCGCCGCTCTCCTGTTGCTCTCCGCTCACCACAACGTCCACGTCCGGCTCATTGATACTGGGTGTGGCGTAACCCACGCCCAGGTGCAGACGGCTCACCATCGCCTTGGGGTCGTCCACCACCCGCATCGCCTTGATGTCGAGCCGCTTCTGAAACGTGGCCGCCATCTCGCCCAGGTCGTCTCGGGCAGCGTGAAGCGGTGCGATTGCGGCGCGGTCTCCCACTCGCTCTTGAGGCCGAGCGCGCAAGGCCCACATAGATCCAATCGGGTTTGTGCGTGTGCATGTGATCGTGCATGCGGAACGCGACTACATTGTGCTCGCGCAGGTAATCCACCTTGAGTTTGTAGGCCGGATCGCCGCACACGATCGACACGTCGTCGCGATCGTTCCAATAGGTGTCCTCGTGCGGGACCATCATATTACAGCCTGCTTCAACCGCCTGCCGGATGGCGCCGTACGCGCATCCGCGTGCCGGTCCCGCGCCTCAGACAGCGGCATATCGGGGTATTGGCCCAAAGCCATTAGCTTCTCTTTGACCTCGAAGCGGTATTTCCACCGCCAGAGCTTCTCCCGGTCGGGGTGACTTGCAGGTAAAGGCCCCGGCC
The DNA here is from genome assembly GCA_030040115.1 of Acidobacteriaceae bacterium. Taxonomy (GTDB): domain Bacteria; phylum Acidobacteriota; class Terriglobia; order Terriglobales; family Acidobacteriaceae; genus Telmatobacter. Next base: position 2,267 of record JASHUH010000378.1, read on the forward strand.
ATCGGCCAGCCGGTAGGGTTTGTCTCCTGGCCGTGAGTGCCTGATTTCCGTATCGGTGAGCGCCATATCCACTCCAAACTGGGGGTACTTTCGATGAAATATCCCCAAATATACCCCCAAGGGAATATGGCTTTCATGCTGCGCCGTTGGACAGTAAAATATAAGAATTTTATTGTTTTCAGTTTTTTATGTCCGCCGGCTGGATTCTATTGGATGTTGCTGGAAGGGATGTTGGTGGGCGCTGTAGGATTCGAACCTACGACTTCCACCGTGTGAAGGTGACACTCTACCGCTGAGTTAAGCGCCCGAAAACTACGACCGACCGCTGGGTGGGAAGAAGGATGCGCCAGTCGGCCCTTGCTTGGGTTAGAGTAACACCAGCACTCGGTTAAGAGCCAACCTCGGTACGAGTCAAGGCGAGGGTGGCCTGCTCCGCGCGCCGCGGCCCATGTCCAGGAAAGCCGAATCAGTTCCGCGATGCCCCGAGCCCGCCAGGCGAGACGAGGCGGAGCTGCGGCCGGAGCCGCACCGCTTCGGCAAGCGGGGTTTCACTTCGTTGCGTCTGGCAGGATGCGGGGACGGCGGCTCGGTCCCGCTGATCTTCTCGGCCGAGGGCAGAAACCGTGGCGGGAACGGCGGCTTATCCGGTTTCGGGATGGCGCTTCGCAGGAGCCGGGGAGTATCCGGGCAGGGGCCGGATCGCGGGAAGATTTCCGGACCGGAATTCGAGCCTGGAGCGCAACCTTCCGGTCCAATTGGGGTTCCTGAAGACATGGCGACCATGGTCCTGGACAAGCCGGCCCTGGGAGCGAGCGAGAGTTCATGGCAAAGCTCGCGACCGGGCCCGGGTGCGGGACTGCGCGGGGGCCTCGATCCCACTAGCGACGCGGCGGTGATGCTCCGCGTAGCGGCCGGGGACGAAGCCAGCTTCAATTTTCTGGTTGAAAAGTACCACCGGCCAATGATCCATTTTCTCTTCCGGATGGTGCGCAATCAGGCCGTGGCCGAAGAACTGGCGCAGGAGGTGTTTCTGCGCGTCTACCGGGCGCGGGACAGTTATCGGGCCGAGGCGCGGTTCACCACCTGGCTTTACCGGATCGCCACCAACCTGGCGGTCAATTACGCGCGCGACACCCGGCACGAGAGGTCGGCCCAAACGGTCTACCTGGATGCGCCGGATGAGGAGACCGGCACGACGCCGGACCTGGCCGATGACGATCCGACTGTGGAGCAACGGATGTTGCGCGAGGAGCGCATGGCGGCTATTCGAAGCCATGTGATGGCGCTGCC
>JASHUH010000379.1 GCA_030040115.1 Acidobacteriaceae bacterium
CCGTCACGTGCAGGTGGCCGAAATGGTCATCGAGAAAGCCAAGCGCTTGGTCGAGCATAAGCGCGACGTCGTCATCCTGCTCGACTCCATTACTCGCCTCGCCCGCGCTTACAACACCATCGTGCCGCCTTCGGGCAAAGTGCTCTCGGGCGGCGTCGACTCCAACGCCCTCCAGCGGCCCAAACGTTTCTTCGGCGCCGCGCGCAACATCGAAGAAGGCGGCTCGCTCACCATCATCGCCACCGCCCTGGTCGACACCGGCTCGCGCATGGATGAAGTCATCTTCGAGGAGTTCAAAGGCACCGGCAACATGGAAATCATCCTCGACCGTAAGCTGGTGGACAAACGCGTCTTCCCGGCCATCGACATCCAGCGTTCCGGGACGCGTAAGGAAGAGCTGCTTATTCCCAAGGAAGACTTGCAGCGCGTCTTCGTTCTGCGCCGCGTTCTCAACCCCCTGTCTCCCGTCGAAGCCATGGAGTTGCTCATCACGCGCCTTGAAAAAGTCCGCAACAACGCCGAGTTCCTGCAGAACATGAATCAACTCTGAACGGTCGACAAAGAGTTCCACTCGCCAGCGGACGCCCCACTCACCGGATTTTTCCTGAATTGACCCATCCGCGGCGGATCGCGCAACTTACTCCCTACTGCGCCCACCGCCTCATCGTTTCATGCCTGGCTGCGATCCTTTTCCCCAACGATGGGGAATGATCGCTCTCCTGGATGCGAGATGCGCAACCCATTAAGCGTGCGATGAGGGGTTCGCGTCTGCGGCGACCACTTCAAACGGCCGCATCATTTCGTTGTCCGCGTGTTCGGCTAAGTGGCAATGGAAAGCAAATTTCCCGGCGAAGCCTTCGAACGGGACCAGGATCGTGAGCACGTCCCTTGGATTCACGACCGCGGTGTCTTTCCACCCCAATTCATTCGGCGCGGGCGGGCGCGGCGCCCCGCTGAATTCCAGCTTGCCTTGCAGAAACGCTCCGTAATCGTACCCTTGCCGTTCCAAAATCTGGAACTGCACCAGGTGTAGATGCATGGGGTGGGAATCGTCGGTGGTGTTGATGAACCGCCATTTCTCCATCGACCCCAGCTTCGGAAATTCCGTGGTCGGCTCATCATAACTTTTGCCGTTGATCAGCATGCCGAGCGATTTTCCGTTAGCGTCCACCTTCTCCGTAAGCACGAAATCTCGCGTCCGCGCCGACTGCGCCGGGTCCAGTCGAGGCAGGGTCATTGCAGGCACCATGTCGAATGCCTTCGCGGTGCGGGACAGCGGGCGGGTCACCCGGAACTGCATCAACTCTAAAAGCGGCGGATGAATCAGATTCAATGAATCCCAGCCAGGATAGGGAGAGGGCGCGTTGTTCGAGAGAGTCACGGTTCTGCCCTCCACACCGGAAAAGTCCACGATAAGGTCGCCGCGCTCAGCCGGCCCCAGCAATAGATGCTGTAGCTCCGCCGCAGACCTGAGCAAACCGCCGTCGCTCCCGATCTGATGAAAGCTCACCAGCGAAGGAATGTCGGTAGGGCTCTTCGCCAGGTTCATATACAGATTGAAGAAGCGGGCGTTCGCCGCGTTCACCACACGCAGCCGGTACCGGCGCGGCTCGACCTCCAGAAAGGGAGAAACCACCCCGTTCACAACCGGCAATTCTCCAAAAAACTGGGGCCCCCACCGCCCGGGAGGCAGGCTGCTTCCATCGTCCTGCGTCGGCGCATAGACCAGTCGGCCCTGATCATTGCAGGTGCGGTCCTGCAGCATCAGCGGAACCTCATACTCGCCGGAAGGCAGATTCATGCGAAACTCCCGCTCGTCGCGCAGGAAGTAGAAGCCGGCGAGCCCGGCATAGAGATTCAGTCGCGCTATGCCGCCGGCGTGATCGTGATACCACAGCGTTGCCGCCCGCTGCCGGTTTGGATAGCGATACACCGCCGAGTGCCCCGGTGTGAACCAGTTTTCGGGCAGCCCGTCGCTAGCCGAGTCGGTGCGCGCGCCGTGGACGTGCGGCACGGTTCGAACCGCGGGGGTGGGCGGAGTACAACCGTGAAGGTGCGCATCTACCGGAAAAAGGTGCTCCCTGGGAAGTTCGTTGAGCCATTCGATTTCGATGGGCGCGCCGCACCTTGCCTCGAACACCGGCCCCGGACTTGCTCCCTCATAACCCCATAGCTTCCCGGGCCCAAGCTGGGAGTGCAACCGCCTCTCGAACTCCATCATGCGCACGCGGTACAAAACCGTGTCACCACGCTTTCCGTGCGGCTCCATGCGGCGGGGAATCGGCAAAGGATCAATGAACTTCGCCGGTCTCTCCGCAGGGTGGGTCTCCACCTCCGCCGGCGCGCTTCTAAGCCGCGCTGCGCGAAGGCCTTCCGTTGTGACAAAGGCCGGCACAGAGGCGGCAATCAGTTTGAGAAAAGCGCGCCGGCTGCCGCGGCTCAATTCTTCAAAATGGCTATTGCAGTCAACTCGGCGAAACGCCAGGATTCCAGTCCTCCAATAGACAGAGTATGGGAAATAGCGAACCGGCATCAACAGCGGAAGCGCCGAACACTGTGGCTGCGCCCAGCCCCCGCGCCGGCTATTCTAATGAGCCTCGGTTACGATCCCTACACCCCAACCAGCATGGGGCCGTAACACCTCAGGAGATATCCAGCGCAATCCAGCCCAGACTCCTCCAAAGGACGGTACTTGGGTGAATTTGGAAAATTCCGTAGAATCGGTCGCATGAGTGCGATCGACGACGTCCGCCAAGCCTTGCAAGACTTCATTGCTCCGGAATTGCGGGCGATAACGACGCGTCTGAGCGCCATGGACCAACGCTTTGACGGCTTGACAACGGTACTGAACGCTCGTTTCGACTCGGTCAATACCCGGCTCGACTCTCTGAGCAAGGAGATCGGGCAAGTCAAGGACCTGTTGGACTTCGACCGTCGCCTTACCCGCCTGGAATCCAAACAATCTCAAGTGGCCCAATAATCCACCCATCTTTTCTCCGCACCTTCCGGGAAACGCAACTCGCTGCTAAAATAAAGCCATCGTGGGGCTGTAGCTCAGCTGGGAGAGCGCCTCGTTCGCAACGAGGAGGCCAGCGGTTCGATCCCGCTCAGCTCCACCAGGCCCCCCGCCGCAATTTCCACCCCGAAACTCTACTTTCCTCCCATCGCCACTGCCCATTCCTCTTCCCCGCGATGCACCAGCGCAGCCCGGTCTTCGGGCAAAATCCAGCGCTCCCGCACCAGTTCGTCCACCGCTTTCCGGTAACGCGTCATATAGTCTTCGCGGTTCACGTAGCGCTCCGCAATCGACGCGCGCGGGTCACCGGTTCTTTTCCGCTCCGCTGCGGTCCTCGGGAAGGGAAGATACGACCCCTCGAAGCTCACCCGCTGGTCGGGCGCGCCAATCGACGGGTCGCGCAGGTTCCACCCCGTATACGTGGCCAGCGGAACCATAATCTCCGGCAGCCGCACCCCGTCGCGATCGTTTCCGTCCGCATCCACCTGCGGCACAAGCACCGGAAACGCCTGGCCCACCTGCGGCGGTTGAATGCTCAAAATTCCCGCCCGCCAATTCGGCCCGAAATCCAGCCGGTACGCCGCGCTCGCCTCATGCGGCTCATGTACGCCTGGAATCGCCGGAAATGCCCACGCGCGCAAAGGCACAAGCGTCCCATCGGCAATCTTCGGATAGCTGCTCGGCGGCGGCATCTCGCCGCTGCGCACCCACGCGTCCATATTGGCGATCATGGCCCGCCAGAAATACTTCACCGGCAACGGCGATTCCGGCTCCTGCCCCAGCAAATCCCCCGTCCCGCGCGCCGGCGGAAACGGCCCCGAAAAATGCTGCAGTCCGGTAAAGTGGTAAATCCGGACATTGTCCGAGATCGCCGCATCGCGCCGCCCGTCGGCAGTCACGTGAATCAGCGCCGCCACCCGCCCCCAATACTCGTGCGACGTATTCGAGAAGAATATTTTCGGCGCCACTCCTTCCGCCACGGCCTTGTCCAGCAGCCCCGCCGTCTCACCCGTCATCGGGTCGCGCTCCGGCTCATCGGTAAACGGGAAAATATCCACCGGAAAAAACACCGACGACATCGGCTCGCCGTCGCGCGAGGGCTGCGCAAAGCGGTAATTAAAGCTTCCACGCCCCGCGCCCGCCACGTGCGGCAGCACTCCATCCAGCGCTATCCGGCCTTCCTCGTCCGCGTTAAATCCCTCGTACAGAAAATCGCGTAAAAACCGCCCGTCCTGCGAAATGCCCTGCCCGATCACCCGCTTGGCCGGCGCAATCGCCCGCGGATCGTGCTTCGCGTAAGAGGCAAAATCCCGGATGGCGGCGAAGCTTCCCCCCGCCACCACCGGGTTCGCCGCCACATACACGTATTCGTAAATCTTCCCCGGCTGGAACCCTCCATTCAAATGGATCCACCGGTTGCTCGCCGTCAGCTTTCCGTTCACCATGTGCGCGAACTGCCACTGCGCGCGCGGAATCGCCGTCCGCTTGCCGTCCCGCGAGTCCCGCACCGTCAACACGTCGCGCGGATCATCCGGCGCGTACACGGGATACTCCAAGCCGCCCATGCGTCCGGTAATCAAGTGCCCTAGCGGAATCTCCGCCATCACCCGCGACGGCGTCAAATCGCCGCGCAGCAGCCCGGTAATCGTCTTTCCATGATCCTTCGCCACCGGCGCGAAAAATTTCAGCGCATGCGCGCCGGGCGCGTCCCACTGCCAGCCCAGGCTCACCACCGTAAAGCCCCGCCGCATCAGCCATCCGTCTCCCGCGTCGTGCGCCAGGTCCCAGTCGCCGCTGTCCACCAGCGAAACAATGCTGCTGTTTCCGCGGTTCGGAACCTCCAAAATCAGCGAGCCGTTCCCCTTGCCCTCATCCTTCGGCCGCACCGCGATGAAATCCGCGGAAAACTCCACCTCGCCGTCGCGCAAGTTCACCGCGTTGTCGAGATCGACGATGCGCCGGTTGTGCGCATTCGCAACCGGCAGCGCAAAATACACGCGCCCGGTGATGCGCTCGTACGCTCCGGCATCGCCGAACATCTTCCCGCCCAGCACCTCCTGGCGCGACTTGATCTCCACGCGCGTCACCCGCGCGCTCAGCGGCAGAACGCTTGCCAACAACAAAAAGAAGAGGGAGAAAATCGCTCGGCTCGGGCGCATGCGAGGAAGCATAGCACACCGCGTTCCCAACGCCCCAGTTGAATAGCAAATCGATATCATGCATTGCAAAATGCTATCATCGGGGAGTACAGGTGAAACCGAATGCCCGCAGTCACTGTCCGTAAGCTCTCTAATAAAACTCATCGCGCTTTGAAAATGCGCGCAGCCCGCAACGGCCGCAGCACTGAAGCAGAAATTCGCCGCATTTTGGACGACGCGGTGTCCTCAAAAACCGAAGTGGGATTCGGTTCCCAGTTAGCGGCGCTCGGGCGGCGCTTTGGCGCAATCGGGCTCCGGATTACCCGCGACCCGCGACCCGCTGAGCCGGCGGATTTCTCGTGATCATTCTCGATACGAATGTAATTTCAGAACCGGTAAAGCCGCGCGCTGATGCTGCTGTGGCCGCATGGCTTGATCAGCAGCCCAAGGAGACACTCTATTTGTGCGCGCCCGTACTGATGGAAGTGCTGCTCGGCGTTGCCCTCCTGCCCGAGGGAAAACGGAAGAGAGGCATCTCGGCAGCCATGCAGGAGCTGCTTGCAAGCTATTTCGTCGGCCGCTTTCTTGCTTTTGAACGCGAAGCCGCCCTCGCCTACGCCGTGCTCGCTCGCCGCGCCATGGCCAAAGGCTGCTCCATCTCCGTCGCCGATTGTCAGATTGCCGCCATCGCCGGCGTGCACGGCTTCGTCGTGGCGACGCGCGATTCAGCGCCATTTCGCGCCGCCGGTGTCCCCATTGTCAATCCCTGGGAGAGTTGAAGTGTCTTGCGCGCGCAGGGAAATCCTTTTTCGGAAACCCGCGCCCGGCCGTCAGTTGAACAGATCCTTCATTTTCTCGATCAATCCCGGCGAGGTCGGCTTGTTGTCGACCGCCATCGCCTCGCCGAGCTGCGCCACCAGCTCGCGCTGGGCGCGGTTGAGCTTGCGCGGAATCTGCACCACCACTTTCACTACCAAATCCCCGTGGCCCTTCGCATTCAGATAAGGAACGCCTCGCCCGCGAATGCGCAGCTCGCGTCCGCTCTGCGTACCCTCGGGAATCCTGATGCTCACCGGCCCATCGACGCCCTGCATTTCAAATTCGGCGCCCAGCGCGGCCTGCGGAAAGCTGATGGGGATCACGCAGCGTAAGTCGTGTCCGTCGCGCTCGAAAAAGTCATGCGGCCGGATCGACAACACCACATACAGATCGCCCTTGGGGCCGCCGGCGCGGCCCGCATCACCCTCGCCCCCGTAGCGAATGCGCGTTCCATCCTCGACCCCGGGTGGCACTTTTACATTGAGCTTCACTTCGCTGGCCGCGCGTCCTTCGCCCCGGCATGACGGGCAGGGGTCGCCGATCACCTGGCCCGTGCCTCCGCAGGCCACGCAGGTGCGCGCCACGGAGAAGAAACCTTGCTGGTACCGGAGCTGCCCGCGTCCCTGGCAGTGGCTGCACACGCTTGGCCCCCGGCCTGAAGCGCTGCCTCGTCCCTGGCACGTCGCGCAGGTTTCCAGCCGGCGCAGCTTCACCTCGGTTTCCGTCCCAAAAATGGCGTCTTCGAAATCGATGGTCAAATCGAAGCGCAGATCGTCGCCGCGGCGCTGTCGCGAGCCTCGCTGGCTCGCTGCTCCGCCGCCCATATTGAACATCTCGCCGAACAAGTCGCCAAAGATATCCCCAAGATCCATGCCGCCCGCAAACGGCCCCGCGCCAAATCCTTGTCCCCCCAGGCCCGCATGGCCATAGCGGTCGTAAGCGGCGCGCTTGTCGGCGTCGCTCAGCACCTGGTAAGCCTCGCTGGCCTCTTTGAACTTCTCCTCGGCGGCGCGATCACCCGGATTGCGGTCAGGATGATACTTGAGCGCCTGCTTGCGATAAGCGCTCTTCAATTCCTGATCGGTGGCGTCGCGCGAAACCCCCAGCACCTCGTAGTAATCTGCTTTGCTCACGTTCGTATTAGAACCCATTTGCCTTCAATCAGCTTTCAGCTCTTAGCCTTCAGCTTTTAGCCCTTTCTGCAGCCCGTGCCCAATTTCTCCGTCCCAAACTCCAACGCGCAATTTTTTCCTCGCGGCCGGTCCCATCACGACAAAGCCATGAGCTGATAGCTGACAGCTAATAGCTGCCGTCCTCACTCATTCACCTGCTTCGGATTGTGCGCCACCCGCACCAGCGCCGGCCGCAGTAGCCGCTCGCGCAGTCGGTAACCCCGCCGCACTTCCTCCGCCACATGCTGATCGGGCACGTCTTCCCGCTCCACCGAACCCAGCGCTTCGTGGATCCGCGGATCGAACGCCTCGCCCATCGCGGCCACCGGCGTTACTTGCATCTGCCGCAAAATCTCCTCCATCTGCTTCACGATTAAACTCACTCCCGAGCGCAACTGGTGGGCGGTGCCGTTCGCCTTCAGCGCCAGCTCGAAGTTGTCCAGCACCGGCAAGAACTTCTCCACCGCCGCCGCCGTCGTAAAATCGCGAAATTCCGCCCGTTCGCGCTCCGTGCGTTTGCGCGCATTTTCGAACTCGGCTTGCAATCGCTTCAGCCGGTCCAGCAACTGGTCGCGTTCCGTCTTCAATTTCTCGTAGTCAGCCGCGCTTCCACTCTCGCCCGCGCCTGCGGTTTCTGTCTGCGGCGGCGCGGCGCTCTCGGTCGCGCTTGCCGCTTCCTCGCCGCCTGCGGGGGCTTGCAGCTCCGTCGCCGGATCGATTGCGGTTTCCCCCATCATTTCCGGCGCCTGTCCGCCGTTCATCACTTCTTCAGGTTCCATCAACCTCAACTCCGCCTCCTGTTCTGGCATAACTCGACCCGTCCCCCCCAACCACGCCTGTCTCTATGATATTTCCGTCGCGGCTGCTGCATTTTCCGTGGGATGCGGAGGGCTCTTGGAACGCTGCTGCGGCAAGCCCGCCGGCCTCAATCGGTGAGAACGTCGAGAATGCGCTCGGAAAGCCGCGCGATATAACTCACGGCTTGAATCATTTCCTGATATTGGATGCGCGTGGGCGCAATCAGCGCCACGGTTCCCAGGTTGGCTCCGCCCAAGCGCGCCGGGGCACCGATCAGCACCAGGTCCTGCATCGCTGGTGAAGCTTCGTCCAGCCCCACCACCACTCGCACCTCTTGTTGCCGCCCGTCGACGTAGGCGTTCAGCAACTCCACCAGCAGTTGCTTGGCTTCGAGCGCCAGCAGCATCTGCCGCAGCCTGTCCCGGTCCTGCTCCACGCTAATCAGGTTGGCAATGCCATCCACGAACAGCGCCGGCGGACTCTCGCCTCCAGCCAGCGCGCCTTTCTTGCATAATTCCTCGATCGAGGCCAGCATCTGCCGGTAAGCCTCGCGTTCCGCTTCGATGCGTCGCGCCACTTCGGCGCGAATGCGCTCCACTTGCCACCCCCGAAAATTTTCGTTCAGGTAACGCCCCGCCGTCTCCAGCTCCACGTGCGTCATCTCGCGGTCCAGCGTCAGCACACGATCCTGCACCGCCCCCGTCTGCGTCACCAGCACCGCCAGGACCCTGCCCGTAGCCAGCCGCGAAAAATGAATGTGCTCCAGCACCTGGCTCCCGGTCGAGCTAGCCAGCGCCACGCCCAATCCCTGTGAAATCAGCGCCAGCACATGCGAGGTCCGCTCCAGATACTCGTTGGCCCCCGATATGCCGCTAAAACTGCTTTCGATTTGTCCGCGCCGCGCCTCGCTGAGCGCATTGGGCGCCGGCGGCAGCGCACTGCCGCCTGGCCCGCCCGCGGCCAGCCGCCCTGTTTGCGTAATTTGTTCCACGTAATGCCGGAAGGCCGCCGCCGTGGGCACCCTTCCCGCCGAGGTGTGCGGCTGCTCCAGCAATCCCGCCTCGCCCAAAGCCGCCATCACGTTGCGCACCGTCGCCGCGCTCAGCCCCTCCCGGTCGGCAAATAGCCGCGCAACCGCCTGCGACGCCACCGGCTCACCCGTAGCAATGTACAAATCGATGATCGCTGTCAGCACTAGCCGCTCGCGAGGACTGATGCGCGCCTCAGGCATCGTTCCCTGTTCTCCGTTCGTCCCCTTCCGCCCCCTCTTTTTGAACCGCCTCGGCACCCCGGCGCGGACCTGGGTACGTAGGCAAAACCCATGCACTCAGTAAGTTATCTCGATTTAGGGCCCCAGACTCCTATCTAAATTCTAGGGATCATTGAACCTGCCTGTCAAGGCGCGGCCCCGCCCGGTAGTGGTGCAGTTTGGTTTCCACAGGGCGGAGAAGAGAGCTAGACTTTGGGGCATGGAAAAGCTCCCTTTGGATCGCCCGTGTCCCAAGTGCAATGCAAAAGCCGGAGAGACGTGTAAAAACGAAAAAGGAATGGTGATTCGCGGCGTCCATTCCGAAAGATGGCCCAAGAACAAACCGCGCGAGGACGTGAACCAAGCCGCCAGGTCCGCGCCGTCAGTCCACGCGCCCCCTACATATTCGCCTGCCCGGCCCGCATGGCTTCATTGAACTGCGGCTTGGTGAATGCCAGCGCCCGGTCGCGCGCCGCCTCGTACTCGCTCGCCCGCGCCATCAGCGTCGGCGTTGCCGCGGCAAACTCGTCTTCCAACGCCATCAAACCCTCCGCCGCCTCGTCGCCCGCCATGCGCAGCAGGTCTCGCTCTCCCGTGTTCAGGTACTGCGCGTCCCGCGGATCGGCAATCCACACCGGCTGCCCATCGCCCAGTACGCCCGAGAGCCAGTACACTTTGCTCAACAGGTAGCGCAGCCGCTCCGCATCGTCTGAATCCGTAAACAGGAACTTCTTTTGCCAACGGCTGTAATAGCGCGTGGTCACAGGCGCCGGCTGCCGGTTGCCGGATTTCAAAAACTCCAGTTGCCCCATGTCCACCGTCTTGCGCACGGCGTTATACACAAAGCTCTCCGCGTAAGGCTGCTCCATGGCGGGAACGATCTCGGCGAAGGTCACAGTCACTGAAGCAGCCACCTTGGCGTGCAGATTGTGCGCGCCGCCATCGGCCAGACGCACCTCTCCGTGGACGATATAAGTGTCGGCCCCCGAAGTGGATCGATGAAACGGCCACTGGAACTGTCCATAGCTGATGGGCA
>JASHUH010000380.1 GCA_030040115.1 Acidobacteriaceae bacterium
GCCACCGCCCGCATCGCGGACAACTTTTGCCAGAAATCAGAACTCGCCATAGACGTTCCGCGAACCTCATTGCCTCCGGAACGCGAACCCACAGCAACCGGCTCGCTTCCGGCGGGGGAGAGAAAAATGGATCGGGAACTGCATCGAACCGCCGCACCGGCCGCCAAGCCCTTCGGCCCGCCTCGCCGGTTTGGTGCGTTAGGGGAATCTGTTGAAGGTGGAGGGCCGCTTTCTGCCCAGTCATCTCATGTGAGACACTGAATCATGGATGGCCCGGCTCCGGATGATTGGAAACGCGCAGATCATAATTCCACGCGGCCGTTTCCGCCCGGGAAGAAGTAAATCTTCCCCAGCATCCACCTAGGAACCCATTCTTGGCAAGTTAAAATTTGGTCCTCTGTTGAAGATGAGTAATTAAGTGGGCTCCGCGCAACATTCGATCCGACTCTGTGTTGACATAAGCTGATCCAGAATCTGACCGGCCCCCCCGAAAGACTGGCCGGACGCATCGCCGCTGAAAACTTGGAATCCGTGAGCATGTCTCTCTCCCAAGCGAGATTCGGATTCACGACAATTGAGGTGTTCCTGCCTTGCATCCTGTAATGCAGCGCCGGCTCCTGAGGGAGCCTTCGAGCTGAAGGAGACGCAGAATGCGCTTCAAGTGGTTCTTTGTTTCTAGCCTGACCGCATGCCTGTTTGTTCCGGTCGCTCCCGCTTCCTCGCAGGTGGTTCCGGCTGCCCGGAGCGGGCAGATGACTTTTCCATTCACAGTCGGCGCCGGACCGGCGGGTTACGAGGTCGATTGGAGCAGCGGCCGCATGTACGGCATTGGCGCCTGGGTCGACTGGCGCCCCAGTTTCCAGTATATAAACGGACTTGGACTGGAGTTAGAAGGCCGCGACATCGCCTGGGACCAGAGAGTCCGCCAAAATTTCAATCAGCGCACGATCGTCCTGGGACCGTCTTACGCCTGGTATCACTTTCAACGTTTTCACCCCTATGTGAAGTTCCTCGTTGGCTATGGCAGGACCGATTTTCACCTCCGCTCCACGTTCCCGTACACACATTTCGATGGTCTCGTCCGCGCTCCCGGCGGAGGTCTCGAATTCAGGTTGTTGAACCGCCTCTGGCTGCGCGCCGACTACGAATACCAAATCTGGCCCGTGCTCATCAGCGGCACCCCTGACCCCCAGGGTTTCACCGTTGGAGCCTCATGGAGCTTCGCTCATATCGCTCATCTCCACTGAACAACATCAGGCGCCGCTTCCCGCGCATTTCTGGCGCAGGTTGAGTCGCCGCCGGCAACGCAGGCGGGTCCGGATCGTCCGGCTCTACGATGGGAAATTTCCTAACCGTGGAATGAGGCAATGAAGTTACCACGTCTTCCGCCGATGAAGTGGTTAGGCGCCGTCGAGCGCAGGTGCGTTCCCCGGCCGTTCCACTTCAAAGCGAGACGTGCATGTCCGACCGAATTGCGCTGCTCGAAGCCGCATTGGATAGCCTGCCGGACGGGATCGCGTTGGTCGACGTTTCGGGCGTAGTGGTCTGCTGGAACCACTCCGCAGAAGCCATCACCGGATACTCGGCCGGCGAGCTGCTGGGGCGCCCCGCGCCTCAGGGTCTCTATCCTTTGCTGCTCGAAACGGGGTCGGGCGAGGAGCTCGATACTGCGGCGCATGAGTCTGGCCGGGCGATCCTCGCCCGCCTTGGTCACAAACTCGGACACGAACTGCCGGCCATCACCCGCACCGTCATCCTCCGCGACGGCTTGGGCGAGCGCATCGGCGCAGCCGCCGTCTTCCATCCCGCTGAACAACTCGACGCTCTGCCCCACGGCGACTCCCATGAAGATGCGGCCGTGGAGGCAAGCCAGGCGGATCTCGAAGACCGGCTTGGCCTCGAGTTCGACAACTTCGAACGCGGCGGCTCGCCTTTCGGCGTGCTGTGGATCTGCGTCGACCAGGCCGCGGAACTGCGCAAGACGCATGGGGCCGGAGCCTGTCACGCCATGCTCGGCAAAGTCGAGCACGTCCTTGTCCGTGGATTGCGTCCAGGCGAGGAGATCGGCCCTTGGGGAGAAGACGAATTCCTGGTCATCGCCCATGAGCGCACGCCTGAGATGCTTGCCGCTCATGCTCAAACTCTCGCTGGCCTGGCCAGAACCGCCGATTTCCGCTGGTGGGGCGATCGCGTCTCGCTCACTGTGAGCATCGGCGCGGCCCAGGCCATTCAAGGGCGCGACCACTCCCTGGCTCCGCTGCTCGCGCTCGCGCGGGAAGGTATGGAAACCAGCACCCAGGCGGGCGGCAACCGCGTCACCTCCGCGCCCCGGCATTTTGACGGCAACGATGCATCCCCCTGCGCCGAATGCGTCGCCGCGGACGCGGCAGGGAGGCAAAAGTGATTGCCATCATCGGCATCTTTCTCGTCTTTGCCGCCGTCATCGGCGGTTTCCTCATGGAAAAGGGCCATTTGACCGTTCTCCTGCAGCCGGCCGAACTGCTCATCATCGCCGGAGCCGCTTCCGGCACGCTGCTGGTGGCCAATCCGCTCCGCATCCTCAAGGCCATCGCGGACGGCCTCATGGGCATTTTCAAAGGCCCTCCCTTCAGCAAGGAGCGCTATCTGAGCACGCTCAAAATGATGTACCAGTTCCTGAACAAGGTGCGCAAAGAAGGCTTGCTCTGTGTCGAAATGGACGTGGAAAAACCGCACGAAAGCGCGATCTTCAAAAATTATCCCGAGTTTCTCCACGACCATCATGCTCTCGAATTTGTCTGCGACACCTTGCGAACCGCAATTACCGGAGGCGTGGAGCCGTTCGACATGGATCAAATGATGGAGCTGGACATGGAGGTCCATCATCACGCCGCCATGCAGCCCATCGATGCCCTCACCACCGTCGCCGATTCGCTGCCCGGGTTGGGCATCGTGGCCGCGGTTCTCGGCGTCGTCATCACCATGGGGGCTCTCGGCGGACCGCCTGACGAAATCGGCAAGCATGTGGCCGCCGCCCTGGTGGGAACCTTCCTCGGCATTCTGCTCTGTTACGGCGTCGTCGGACCGCTCAGCGCCAATATGCGCAAAACCGCCGACGAGCACAACGAATACCTGCACGTGCTGCGGGTTTTGCTGCTCTCGTTTCTGAAGGGCTCGGCGCCCATGATCGCCATCGAAATGGCGCGGCGCGCGATCCCCGCTTACGTCCGCCCCTGCTTTGACGAAATGGAAAAGACCTGTAAGAACAAGACCGAACCGGCCGCTGAAGCCGCGGCTTAAAGGCGAACCCGCGAGAAAGAAGCATTCATCATGGCGGCGAAAACGGCGCCCATCCTCGTGATTAAGAAAAAGGGCGGCCACGGGGGCCACTACGGGGGCGCCTGGAAAGTGGCCTACGCGGATTTCGTCACCGCGATGATGGCGCTCTTCATCGTTCTGTGGCTCATGGGTTCGAGCGAAAAAGTGAAACGCGCCGTCGCCGGGTACTTCAACGATCCCAAGGGAACCGCCAATCTGATGGGAACCACCATGTCCGGCAACGGCATCGAAGTCACCCAGAACGACGAAAACACGCAGCGGCTCAGACAGCTCAAGCAAAAACTCGAAGCGGAGATCAAAGCCAAAAAGGAACTGGAAAAACTGTCCAGTCAGATCGAAATCACCATTACCGCCGAAGGCCTGCGCATCGAGATGCTCGAAGGCAAAAACGGCACGTTTTTCCAAAGCGGCAGCGCCACTTTGAGCCCCAGCGGCCAGGAGTTGCTCGCGCTGCTGGCCGGCGAACTCAAAACGCTTCCCAACAATCTGCTCCTCGAAGGACACACCGACGCTGCGCAGTACTCCACCGACGCCAATTACAGCAACTGGGAGCTCTCCGCCGATCGCGCCAACGCCGCCCGCCGTCTGCTTCAGGAGAATGGCGTACGCGCCGACCAGGTCACCCAAGTGCGCGCCTACGCCGACGAAATGCTCCGCAACAAGGCCAATCCCTATGACCCCGCCAACCGCAGAATCACTATCCTGGTCAAAAACGGAGCCAACGGCGTGGTTCCGCAGGTGAGCCCGATTCCCAATATCGCCGCGTCTCCCCTGAGCACGCCTAAGCCTTCTTCGGCTGCCGTCCCGGCGAAATCACCTGCCGCACACGCCCAACCGCCAACTTCTTCGCCAGGTGGGGGACCATCCAAGCCATCCCTCTCCGCTGCCAAATCGCCGCCCGCGTCACCGGCGGGCAAGGGACTCGCGAGCAAGCTTAAAGCCGCGCTGCACCGATAGCGATTTTCCGTTTCCCCGGCCGCTTCATTCGTTTCTTATGGGAAGACTTCAGCCTCGCACAGCCGCGCTCCCTTGTCATCCTTCTCCGAGACAATCACGTCCTCGAGCGCGACCGGCCATGGAATTCCCACCTCCGGATCGTTCCACGCCAGGGTGTGCTCGCCGGCCGCGCAGTAATAGTCGGTCGCTTTATAGGCAAATCCGGCCGTCTCGCTCAATACCAGAAATCCGTGCCCGAAGCCGATCGGAATCCATAGCATCTTGCCGCTCGCCCCGCTCAGCTCCACGGCTACATGGCGCCCAAAATTCGCTGAACTCCGGCGAAGATCGACAGCCACATCCAATACCGCTCCATGGGTCACCCACACCAGCTTTCCCTGCGGTTGAATGGTCTGGTAATGAATGCCGCGCAGCACGTTTTTCTTCGAAAACGAGAAGTTATCCTGCGCCCATTGCGCCGGCAGGCCAGCCTCGCTCATCCGGCGTTGATTAAAACTCTCCAGAAATGCTCCCCGGTCGTCCCGATAGACGGTTGTCGTGAGCAGCAGCACTTCCGGCAGAGTTGTTTCGGCAACCGTCATGGTTCAGTAATCCCCCACGAGTTTGCAGTCAGCCCAAAGCAAACCACCGTATCGCCTCCTGTCCAGCCTTCAACATACACTCTGAGCCGCCGCGGGGGCCGCTTTCGGCGGACAAACGCCCCGGGCCGGCCGTTGCCGCCGCCACAAGCAGATTCCCCAGCCGCGTCCCCCGTACAATAATTCCATGCTTCGCGATTTGGCCCCACTGTTTGCCTACATGCGCCGCTACCGCTGGGGCTACGTTTGGGGCACGCTCGCCTGCATCGCCACCAATCTCATCGCAGTCCAGTTTCCCCGTGTCCTCCAAGCGGCCATCAACCGGCTTGAAAGGGGGACTACGCGCGAAGTCATCTTTCTTCTCGCCCTTCTGCTGGTCGCCATTACGCTGGGCAAAGGCATTTTTCTCTACGCCCAGCGCTGGATTCTCATTTGCATCTCTCGAGATATCGAGTTCGACCTGCGCAACGATCTGTTCCGCAAGCTTGAAAGCCAGGACACGGGCTTTTACCGCGAATACCGCACCGGCGACCTGATGGCCCGCATGACCAACGACCTCAACGCCGTGCGCATGCTGCTCGGGCCCGGCCTGATGTACAGCGCCAACACCATGTTTCTCTCCGTTTTCGCGCTGATCTTCATGTTGCGCATCAGCCCGTTTCTCACCTTGGTGGCGCTCGCGCCCATGCCCCTCGCCAGCATCCTTATCCAGTACTTCGGCAGCCGCATTCACACCCGCTTCGAGCGCATCCAGGCCAGCTTCTCCGATATCTCCGCGCAGGCACAGGAGAATTACTCCGGGGCTCGCCTTATCCGCGCATTCGCTCGCGAAGAATCGCAGATCGGCCTCTTCGAGCGGCTCAACCGTGAGTACATCGCCCGCGCCCTGCGCCTGGTGCAGTTGATGGGCATGTTGTGGCCCACCCTCGAGTTCATCCTCGGCATCTCCATGATCATCACCCTGCTCGCCGGCGGACACCTGGTCATCGCGCACCGCATCAATGTCGGCCAGTTCGTGGCCTTTAATACTTACATGATCATGCTCATCTGGCCCATCATCGCGGTGGGCTGGGTCATCAACATCTTCCAGCGCGGCACCGCGTCGGTAAAGCGCATCGACGTTCTCCTGCGCTCCCAGCCCGCCATCGCCGACGGCTCCGCGGTTTCGGCCTTTGGGCCGGAATTTAGGCTCAATGGGGAGATCGAATTCCGACACTTGAATTTCAGCTACGGTGGTGCGCCCGTTCTCCGGGATATTTCGCTGCGTATTCCCGCCGGCTCCAGCTTGGCCATCGTCGGCCCCACCGGTTCCGGCAAGTCCACCCTGGCCAACCTCATCGTGCGCCTCTACGAAGCCCCCGAAGGCGCGCTGCTCATCGATGGCCGGCGCATCCGCGAGTACCCGCTCTCGGTTCTGCGCCGCAACATCGGCATGGTGCCGCAGGAAACGTTCCTGTTCAGCGAAACCATCCGCGAAAACCTCGTGTTCGGCGCCCCCCAGGCGGATGCCGAAGAGTTGCTCGAAGCCGCCGATGCCGCCCATATTCGCAGGGAATTTGCGGAGTTTCCCCAGGGCTTTGAAACTATGGTGGGCGAACGCGGCGTCACCCTTTCCGGGGGCCAAAAGCAGCGCGCGGCCATCGCCCGCGCCCTCGT
>JASHUH010000381.1 GCA_030040115.1 Acidobacteriaceae bacterium
CACGGCGGTGCCAACGAAGTTGCGTTATGGTTCTACTCTCCGGGCCGAGGTGACCTATGCCACCGGACGGACGGAGGAAGTGTCCCTGGAGGAGTTCGCACAACTTATCACCGAGCAGGGCAATCCGGGAAATGTCCGCAGCGTCGTGCGCGCGATGGCTGAAGTACCCTCGCCGCGTCTAAAGAAAGGCATCCTTCTAGTCGATACACCTGGCCTTGGCTCGCTCGCGCGGCGCGGCGCTGCAGAAACTCTGGCCTACCTGCCCGCGTGCGATCTCGCCCTTCTCCTGATCGATGCCGGCGTCTCTCTCAACGACGAAGATATCGGAACACTCCGATTGCTCTATGAGGGAGGCATTCCGGCAATCGTACTGTTGAGTAAAGCGGACCTGTTGCGGGAAGGCGATCTTCACCAGGTCACTGAGTATATCCAGACGCAATTGAAGGGCCAACTCGGGATCAATACCCAGATTCATCCCGTAAGTTCCTTGCCGCAGTATTGTCCGCTGCTCGATCAATTCTTTGAACGTGAACTGTACCCACGGTTCGAGCAGGCCCGAAGCCTGCGGGAGGCATCGGTCGCAAGGAAAATTGGGGCGCTTCGTGATTCAGTGATTGCGGCTCTTGAGACTTCGCTGCACCGAGAGAAGCGAGGGAGAGAGGTGGCGAGCGCACTTGATGCTCAGGATGTCGAAGTCCGGCTTCGGCGGATCAACGGAGAAATTGGCGAACAGCGGACGCTGCTGAGCCAAGCATTCTTTGAGCTAGGCGAACGCCCGGAGACGACCGTGACGGAACTTGCCGAGATGATCATGGCGCGAATTGCCGCAGGCGAAAAGAGGCATTTCACTCCCTTTGAGATCTCTGAATGGACGCACGATACGGTGCAGAGGCGAGTGGATCAGGCGATCGCGCAAGCTCGTAGCAGCCTCATGAGAGCGGTTGACACGTTGACCGAAATCGCGAGACAGATGTCGCGCTCCGATGCGCCTTCAAGTGAAGACGCGGAATTACTTCTGCGGGAGGCGCCGCGGTTTGAGATTGAAGTAATTCCCGTAAAGATTGACGCCGCTCGCTGGAAGTGGATGGGACGGGGTATTGTCCGAGGACTCGTAAAGAACAGTCTGCGGGAACACCTGGGCCCCCTGCTCAAGGAAGAATTGCACAAGTATGAGCGTGCGCTCGATCTGTGGACAGAACAGACGAGCAGAAAGATGGTTGCGTTCGTGAATTCGTTCGCGGATGCGTATCGCGCGCAGTTGAATCGCGTTCGAGGGCTCTCCAGCGGAGGCGAGACATCGCCGGAACTGACTCACGATTTAGCACGACTTCTGAGATGGGATTCAGAGAAACATGCCGACGCAAGGCAAGCTTGAAGACGATTAAGGAGGTTGGATTTTGCAAAAATATCTTTTCATTGCGGTGGGCGGTTCGCTTGGGTCCATTGCCCGTTACTGGGTGGGGTCGACGATCTCCGGTCGCCTCGGTACAAAGTTTCCTTACGGAACCTTCGTCATCAATATTTCCGCGTGCGTCATTATCGGATTTGCTCTGACTTTTCTGGGCAAACGCGCCGGCTTGAATCCTGCTTGGCGGTTTTTGATCCCCGTGGGGTTCGTCGGCGCCTATAGTACGTTCTCGACGTACGAGTGGGAAACCCTCTCAACTCTGCGTACAGGAGCGTTCGCCCTAGCCGCTTTCTATGCCTTTGTGAGTCTCTTTCTGGGGCTCGCAGCAGCTTGGTGCGGCGCTGTACTCGCGGAGGGGATTTCGTGAGAGCACATCGCCAAATCGTACTTCATGAATCGATCGAGGAACTCCTGCATGAACCAGGATGTCCGCTCTGCCGTTTTTTGAAAGATTTCCAGGCGATTCATTTACAGGGCGATTCGGCCAAAGAAATCCGTCGTCTCTGCAATTTTCATGCCTGGGGAGTGGCTGCCGTACAAGACGCACAGGCAGCCGCCGACGTCTTCCTGACCCTGGTCAACGAAAATGGAACCACGACGGAGCCAGGGCCCGACTGCGACGTTTGCCGGAAGGTGGTTGACGAGGAGGACCGGAGGATTCGTGAACTGGTTGCACTACTTGGAAAGCCGGACGTCGTGAGATGGCTGCGGATGGAGGCTGTGTTTTGTATTCCCCATGCCGTCAAATTGCGTAAAAAGGCACCGCTGACGCTTACAGCGCGGATCGACATGATCATCCGGAATTATCGCGAACAATTGAAAGACGAACTGGTTCAATTGCGCAATGATCCCAGCCCGGACCGCTCCGGCTGGGGCGCACTTGGACGGGCTGCAGAGTTTTTGGTTTCGCAACGCGGATTGCGAGTATGAGGGAGGGTAAATGCTGAAAACGGGGAAAGCGCTCAAAGTTTCAGTCTACGTTAGCGAGGGATCGAAGCACCACGGTGTTCCAGTGTATTCGAGCGTTCTTGATTTTCTTTTCTATCGTGGCGTGTCTGGAGCCACCGTGCTAAAAGGTGTTGCCGGCTTTGGCGCCGATCATCACATGCACTCCGCAAGCATTGTCGAGATTTCGGATCACATGCCGCTAAAACTCGAATTCGTCGAGACACCCGAAAAGGTCAATCAGATTCTGGGCAAATTGGAAGAGTTGGTTGGCACCGGGATGATCGAGGTGCAGGAAACGACCATTGCGAAGCCGGCGCAGGTTTCAAAGCCCAGGAAGGCGCCGCCGCCCGAACACCTCAAGATCGAGGGCAAGGCCAAGATGATGCGCATCTACATTGGCGAAGCGGACCGCTGGAGAGACAAGCCGCTGCATACGGCTCTTGTGGAAGCCATGCGCGCGAACGACATCGCCGGCGTCACTGTTTATCGCGGCATCCTTGGCTACGGTGCGCATCGCCGGCTCCACAAAGACCGGGCGCTTCATCTTTCCCACGATTGCTCCATCATGCTCTCAGCCATCGACACTGAGGAGAAGCTTCAGGCGTTCATGCCGATCGTCGAACAGATGGTGGAAGAGGGTCTGATCGTCCTCTCCAATGTCGACATCATCAAATACGCGTATCGCGCCGAAGGGCTCGACCAAGTTGAAACGGTCCCAACATCTCCCAATACACCCGCGCAAGGAGAACAAACGCCATGAAAGAGCAATTCGAGGCTAGGATGCTGCGTATCCACCTTGGCGAAGGCGACAAATGGCGAGGGAAGCCACTGCACGAGGCGATTGTGGCCAAGTGTCAGGAACTGGGATTAGCTGGGGCCACCGTCTATCGCGGTATTGAAGGTTACGGAACCAGCACAAGAATCCATCATGCGAGCCATTGGAAGTTCTCCAAGGATGCACCCATCATGGTGAGCATCATCGACCGGGAGGAGCGGATCAACCAGTTGATTCCCCACCTGGACGCGATGGTCGAAGAAGGGTTGATCGCCATGTCTCGAGTCGAGGTAATCCGCCTCTCGCGCAGTTCGGTGAAGGATTTGCCCGCCAATGCCTAGGGGAAGCCTGTACTCGGCTTGCAGGGCGATGGCATGATCGCCTACTGCACCCATTGCTGGCGTGAAGTGAACTCGGAAAC
>JASHUH010000382.1 GCA_030040115.1 Acidobacteriaceae bacterium
GGCAGAGCCAGAGAGACGAAAAGCGGCGCAAGCCGAAGATTGGTCGCTGGCCGATCCGGAGATGCAATGGAAAGTGGAAGTCGGATACTCATCGTCGGCTTTGCCGGCGATGCAACGTCCGGTGGAAACTGGAAGTTCATCACAAGCGCGGCAGGTGGATGGGCATGCGGCGCAAGCCGGGTGCTTCGAAGCCAGCGAGAGATTGAGGGTGCAGCAGCCGATGAAAGTCGGAGGTTCGCCAGAGGTCGAGCTTAAAGAGCCAGGTTTCGAGGGAGTTGGGGGTTGGTCGCCGGCAAGGCTGGAGGATCGAACAACCGGCGCAAGCCGGAAGTTCGGTTGCTGGCTGAACCGGAGGACGCAATCTTCGGTGGAAACCGGAAACTCATCTTGGGGCCACGCCCCAGGACGCAAAGGCCGGCGGAAACCGGAGGTTGCTCCTAGGCCTAGCCGGAGGGTGAAAGATGCGGCGCAAGCCGTATCGCTCACTGCCGGTCGAGCTGGAGGGCATGACAACCGACGCAAGTCGGAGGTCCGCCGCCGGTCGAGCTGAAAGGACAGCCACTGGCGAGGGTCGGGGGCCGGTCGCCGGCGCGATCAGAGGAAAGGGATTCGGCGCAAGCCGGAGCCTGATCGCTGGTTGGGTTGGAGGACCGAATGACCGGCGCAAGCCGGAAGTTCGGTCGCCCGCAGCCGGGGCAGATTCGATTTCCAGCGCGAGCTGGAAGTTGGTCGAAACCGATGCGGGAGGATGCAGGCCAGACCGTACTGCAGAATGATCACGATATGAGGGCGCCAGGGACTCCGGTCCCTGGCGTTTTCGTATTTGGGACCTTTCTTTGCCGGCCCGGCGGCGCATCCAACTATTTGCCGTGCTATGGCGGTTGAAAGTGTCCGCGGAGATTCCACAATGCGATTCAGATGGATAGGTAGGATTGCCGCGACGGCTGGTGTGACCCTCTTGCTGACCATTCCGGGTGGGGCGAAAGGTCAAGCACCGGGCGCGCCGCAGTCAAGCGCGCTTTCGATTCCGACGGTGCAGCGCATGCCGCCGCAGGATTTGAACCGCCTGCTGCACACCCGCGAGGCCGAAAAGCCGCTGGTGCTGCAGGTGGGCTCGCGTGTGATGTACCAGCAGGCCCACATTCCAGGGGCAGATTATGCCGGGCCCGCCTCAACCCCTGAGGGGCTCAAGCTGCTGCACGACCGGGTCGCGCAGCTGAACCGGGAAACGCTGATCGTGATCTATTGCGGCTGCTGCCCCTGGGCCAAATGCCCCAATATAGGGCCCGCGTACCACGAGCTGCGCCGGATGGGGTTCAAAAACGTCAAAGCGCTCTACCTGGAAAACAGTTTCGGCGCCGATTGGGCCAATCGGGGATATCCCGTTGCAACTGGGCAATAGCTGGCGCGGGGTGCGGCCCGTTGCCGGGCGCGCGCTGCGCGGATTGATTCTGACCTGTTTTCTGTTCGTCTGCCTGGCCGCCGGCGGGAACTCGACCAGCGCACTGGCTGCCCCTTCGCTCCTTAATCAAAAAGCGCCGGAGTTCGCGCGCACTGGCCTCGACGGCGGACGTGTGGATCTGGCCACCTATCGGGGAAAGGTGGTGCTCTTGAATTTTTGGGCTACCTGGTGCGCGCCCTGCCAGGTCGAAATGCCGGTTTTTGCAGCGTGGCAGCGTCGGTACGGGCCGCGCGGCCTGCAAGTAATCGGCATTTCCATGGACGACGAGACCGCGCCAGTGCGCCGGCTGGCGGCGCGGCTGAAACTCGATTATCCCCTGGCTATGGGCGATGCGAGGCTTGGGAAGCAGTATGGAGGCGTGCTGGGGCTGCCGATCACCTACCTGATCGGCAGGGATGGCGTGGTGAGAGCGGAGTTTGAAGGCGAAACCAATTTGAAGGCAATCGAAGCGCGATTGACGGCGCTCCTCGCCGAGCGTTGACCGCGAGCGAGGCGCGGCTCCGAGGCTGGTTGCGCGCAACTGGCGCGGCGATGCTTCTACAGCCGCTCGGCCGCACAGATATTTATTTGGCAGCAGTTACGGGAGTTGCGCCTCCCGGCTTGGAGAAGCTGCGTATATACAGGATCAGGTTCCATACTTCGACATCGGTGGCCCTGGATTTGTCCTCGGGAGGCATTTTGTCCTTGCCGGCGCGGATGGTGTCAAAGAGCTCGCCATCGCGTTTGTCGGCCAGCGTTTTGGGATTGGTCCAATCGTCGAGCGTGAGGCCCATGCTGGTGGCCAAGTCCGATTTTCCGTTGCCGGTGTCGCCGTGGCACATGGCGCAGTCAAAGCCGTAGATATTTTTTGCTTTGGCCAGGGAGTCGGCGGTCGGCTTGACCGGATTGGTCGCGTCCACAGGCATCGGCAAAGCGGCCGCAGCCGGCGCCGGCGTGACGCCGGGGGTCTCGCTGGCCGCCGCAGCAGGCGCGGGCGTTGGGGCGGGCGCAGCCTGGGCAGGCGCGGGAGTCTCGGGTGCGTTTCCGGGCTCTTGCGGTCCGGAACCGGCCATCGCCCCAGGCGCAACCGCAAACACAACCCCCGCGAAAAGAAGCAAAATCGACTTGAACATCACAGCCTCCTCGGCAACCGATGTCAACGAACAGGCATCTCCGTCTCGATTGAGAATTCTGCCACGCATTATAGGCCGAAAATTAGGCGATGGGCTATGCTCTTTGGCACAGCGCCTGACCGGGAGCCATAGAACAAGGCTCTCGGCTCTCTTGGGCGCCGTGATCGGGACGCTATCGCGGTTTAGGAAAGCAGAGGAGCCGAGCCGGCGCGACCCGGGGGAGCCGGGTCGCCCTGAACAGGTTCTTCGTCGCTCAGTGAGAAGGAGCGGTGGCCACGCACGATTCCGGCGGCTCGCATATCTCGTAAGCCGCCGTAACCGCCGGTTCGAAGAAGATTTCTCAGTGCATCGCTCCCGGGCCCGGTCCGGCCCCAGGGCGGTTCTTGCTGAGCAGAAACGCCAGCGCGATCAGCGCCACCGACATCCAGGAGAGCTCCATATAGACGTCCTGATAGCCCTGGGTCTGGGCCTGCTGGATGAGCTGGTTGTAGATCGAAGCGAGCGCCAGGCCCCCGCCATTGGCCGCGCCGAAGCTGCCGCCGAGGAACGCCGACAACGCCTGCCTGTGCTGGTCGAAGGCGATGGACCCGGGCTGCATGGCCTGCTGCAGGTGCTGTTCGTGCCACATGGCGCGCGTGGTCACCTGCGCGTTGGTGACGGCGATGAGAATGCTGCCGCCGATATTGCGCACAAAGTTGATCAGGCCCGCCACCTGATTGCTTTCCTCCTTGGGCATGCCCACATAGGCCGCGTTGGTGATGGAGATAAAGCAGAAGGGAATCGGCAGCATTTGCACCACGCGCAGCCACGAGGCCTCAGCGAAGCTCATCTGCAGATTGGTGACGGCCGCTGCATAGCGGAAGGTGATGACGAAGAGGGTAAAGCCGACAACGGTCAGGGTGCGCGCGGAGATTTTGCTAGTGGCCCATCCCGCCAGTGGCATGACGAGCACCAGCGCGATGCCGCCGGCGGTCAGCGCCAGGCCGGCGGTGGTGGCGTTGTAGCCCAGCAGCTCCTGCGTGAACTGCGGCTGCAGTACGGTGTTCGCGTTGAGCACCCCGCCCACCAGCATCATGAGGAAGCAGCAAATAGCAAAATTCTTGAAGCGGAATAGCTTGAGGTTGATGAGCGGATTTTTCTGTCGCCACTCCCAGATCACCAGGCCGATCATTCCAAAGACGAACAAAAACGCAAACAGGCGGATGAAATCCGAGGAAAACCAGTCGTTTTCCTCGCCCTTATCGAGCATGATCTGCATGGCGCCCATGGCCAAAGCGAGGAACGAAAGGCCCAGATAATCCATGTGACGCAGGCGCGAACGGTCGGGCTTGATCCACGGCGGGTCATCGACCATGCGGGTGACCAGGATGAAGGCCAGAATCCCCACGGGGATGTTCATGAAGAAAATCCACCGCCAGGAGAAGTTGTCGGTGATCCAGCCGCCCAGGGTGGGGCCGATCGAGGGCGCCAGCACGGCGACCAGGCCATAGAGCGCAAAGGCCTGGCCGCGCTGCTGGGGCTCGAACGAATCGGCCATGATAGCCTGCGCCATGGGCTGCAATCCGCCGCCGCCGGCCCCCTGGACCACCCTAAAGATCAGCAGCAGCGGCAGGGAAGGCGCTATCCCGCAGAGAAAACTGGCGGCAGTAAAAACCAGAATGCAAAAGACGAAGAAATTGCGACGGCCCATGAGGTTCGACGCCCATCCGCCCAGGGGCAGCACGATGGCGTTCGAGACCAGGTAGCTGGTGAGGACCCAGGTGCTCTGGTCTTCGCTGGCGCCCAGGCTGCCGGCGATGTGGGGCAGAGCCACGTTGGCGATGGTGGTGTCGAGCACCTCCATAAACGCCGCCAGCGCCACGGTCATGGCGATCAGCCAGGGGCTCACCCTCGGCTTCCATGCCGCGTGGTCCTCAGCGGGGTTCACCGCGGGTGCAGTTGGCCTTGCGGCATCGGCGGGCATCGTCGTGTCGATCGCGGACAAAAAACGGCTCCTCAAGCGTTGATCGCCTGTTTTTCCGCCGGAAACGGGGAAGTAAGGCGGCTGGCGCCCGTTGCCTTGCGCTGCGCCGGGGCGCTCTTGATGCGGTGCGTACTTCTTCTAGATTCGCGTGGGAGGGGCTGGGGTGCAGGATTCGCGGACGCCGACAATAGCCATATTTCAGTGAAAGCCCCCATGGACAAATCCATGAAAATGGGCGGCAAAGGACATTTTCTTTCGCGCAGTTGTTGCGCATAAAGCACAAATTTGGGCGTAAAATGCAACGGTAGCGTGTTTGCGCCCTTAGTACGGCCTCCATGAGGCGGCCAGGAAATCCAGCCGGCAGGGATTTCGAGAGCGCCAAGCGCAAGACCAAGATTGCAGTGTGGCCCGAATTCCCCGTCCACCACCACCAACCGTCAACTTTGCTTCAGCCCAACCTGGAACGCCATGAAAATAGGAATAGCCTATGTTTGATAAACGCTTTCTGCTCTCCGCAGTCTTGGCGCTGCTTGGCGCCGCGCCGATCTTCGCTGCCGGTCCTTCCTTTCACCCCGATGTCACCTTCAGCGGTTCAAGCCTTGACGGCTGGCAAACCGTCGGCCAGGCGAGTTGGCGCGCCGACAATGGCGAGCTGATCGGCACGCCTCAATCCGGGGGCGGAGGCTGGCTGATGCTGAACAAGTCCTATCAGGATGTGGGACTATATGCCGAGTTCCGCTGCACCGGCGGCTGTGAAACCGGAGCGCTTTTTCGTGCGGAAAAGACCGCCGACGGCTGGAAGGGAATCTACGTAGCGCTCACCGAACCGGATACTCCCTCCTACAGCGTCACGCTGGATGCCCAGGGAAAGATTCTGACGCGCGACAAACTGCGCCGCGGCGGCGGCCTTATCCGTGTGGCGCCTCCGCCGAATCCCAATGCGCCACCGATCCACTTCAACTTCCCCCACTACGACGTGAAGTTGCCGTTTACGGCGCCCGACACCAGCCTTCGCCCCAACCAGTGGAACGAAATCGAATTCATGTTCGACGCCAATATCGTCCGCGCCGTGATGAACAATGGCCGCGAGTATGGCGGCGTGGCCGACGAGGGCTATGGGCCTTTCGCGCTTTATGTGGGCGGAAGCGGCGAAGTGCGCTTCAAGGATGTCGCCTACAAGGACCTCGGACTGAAGGTTCGTCCTCCCGACAAAACGTCGCCCGATTTCCGCAGGCAGCGGATCAGCGATTTCTACTATTCGATGACCTCCGCGGTGGCCGACTTTAACCGCGACGGCTATCCGGATATCGTTTCCGGGCCCTATATCTATTACGGACCCGATTTCACGAAAAGAAGCGAGATCGCACTTGCCGAGTCGACCAGTCCTTCCACCTCATTCAACGATTGGTGGGTGGAATATGCGGCGGATTGGACCGGCGACGGCTGGCCCGATGTGATCAACGTGACTTATGGGCGAAACGGGGGCGTGTATCTGTACGTGAATCCCAAGGGCGAAAACCGCCGTTGGGACGTGTATAAAGTGGTGTCCAACGTCCAAAGCGAGATTGCCACAGTGGCGAACATCGACGGCAGCGGCCCGCCCGCAGTGGTTTTCATGGGCGACGGATACGTGAGTTACGCCAAGCCCGACCCAGCCAATCCCACAGGACCTTGGATTGTTCACCATGTTTCAGAGCAGGGCTATGGAACGGCGCACGGCATCGGCGTGGGCGATGTCAATGGCGATGGGCGTCTGGACATTCTGAATATGTACGGCTGGTGGGAACAGCCTCCGGCGGGCAGTAACGAGGCCTGGAAGTATCACCCGGAGGTCTTCGGCCGCTATGGCCACGGCATCGCCGGCGGAGCGCTGATGGGCGTTTACGACATCAATGGCGACGGCTTGAACGACGTAGTGACCGCGCTGGACGCCCATGGCTGGGGATTGGCGTGGTTCGAGCAGAAGCGCGACGCCCAGGGGAACATTTCCTTCGTGCGGCGCATGATCATGGATGATCTCGGAACTCCGAAGGAAAACGCGGGAGGGGTGGTCTTCTCCGAGCCGCACGCGGCCTACTTTGCGGATATGAACGGCGATGGCATCCCGGACCTGATTATCGGGAAACGCTATTGGTCGCACAACGCCGATTATCTCGATCCCAATCCCTTCGGTCCGCCGGTGCTCTACTGGTACCAGACGGTTCGGGATCCCAGCGCCCCGGGAGGCGCCCGGTTCGAGCCGCACTACATCGACAATCGTTCCGGCGTGGGCTCGACGGTGTTAGCCCTGGACCTGAACAAGGACGGGGCCATGGATGTGGTGACTGGAAATAAGCTGGGGACCTTCATCTTCTGGGGTAAACCGGGCGCCATGCCCAAGTAAAAAACGACCCGCAACAGAAAGCCGCATGCGCGGGAGGAGCCCGGCGCTGAACAGAGAGGTCCGGCATCGCGTCCGTCCAATGTCTCTGCACATCGCCGCCGGTCTGAGCCTTGGCGGCAAACAGAATTATCTACGCTGCTTCTGATTGCGCTACTTCGGAGTTCGCGGCATGAATGAGAGCCTTGAGATATCCATAGGCGAAGGCGTAGCCCTGCAGTTTTCCGGGATCGCCCGGGCTCGACGGAACGTGGTCGGGCAAGATTCCTCCCGAAAACCCTGAGTCGCGCAAGATGCCAATGATGGGGAAGAAATCGAGAACCCCGTCGTCCGGATAGACCTCGGCGAAATGATTGAGGCCGCCGTGAATGGCGCGCATGTGGACCTGATGGATGCGGCCGCGGTCGGCCAGCCATTGCACCAGCGGCGGAATCTGCTTGTTTGCGTCCGTCGAGCCCTCCGCGAGCACGCCCACATCCATCTGAAAGCCGTTGTGCGGATCGTCGACGATCATGGCGTAACGCTTGTAGGCGTCGAAAATCGAAGGCGAGTCGAAGTTGTCCACGCCCTCGTATCCCCATGGCAATCCTGGCGGGTCGTAAGGATGGTTGGCCATGTTGACGTCGTACTCGCGGCAGACGGGAATCACGTGGTGTAGAAAATTCTCGATGCGCTCCCAATACTCGTCATAACTCAGGCGGCCGAATGGACCCACGGGTAGGCTCTTCCAATCCGCTTCGAGGTTGAAAGTGCTGTAAACGGAACTGCCGCGCCCCGGCTCCGCGCCATTGCGGCGGATGGGAATCGCCGTCCAATGCTGGCTGATCAGTCCCACGCCCACGGCGCGGGCTTTGCGGATGTTTTCGCAGACCTGATCCAGCTTGCGATCACGCTCCGGGCTGGGCTTCATCACAATGTACCCCGAATCCATGCGGAAACCTTCAATCGTCATGCCCAGGCTGTCGCATAGATCGCGCATACGTTTCAATGCGTCCAGATCGAAAGCCCCCGCTTGCGGGCCTTCGGGAGCGATAAAGTCGCCCCAGCCGGTTTTTGCCGCCGCCTTCGGAGGGCCGCTACGGGCGGCGATCAACACCGGGTCGGGATTGATGTGCGTAACGCCGCAGCGCAGGTTATAGTCGATGTTCTCTTTGGAAATAAACTCCGCGCCTTCGACCACGTGATAGTCGCCGCTCACGTGCATTTTGGTGTTCCTGCGGTGCGAGCGGTTTGCTCCTTGACCTTGTTGAGCTTTTTCGCCCGCAACGCGCGAGGCCGGCAGGCTGGCGCCTGCTGCCACCCCCAACAGCGCCTTTCCAAAATCCCTTCTTCTCATAGTGCTCCTGAAGCTGAGGCGAAACGCACCCTCTCGATGAGGGCGCAACGCACACAGTCTGCTTTCGCGAGAACGCAGCGTTCTCCAGTGTAAGGAAACCACCGAAACTATGGAGCCGGGCTGCGGGGCGGCGCACACCCGCCGGAGTGAAGGCGGCGTCCGAAGCTCTCAAGAAAATCGACGGCGGCAGCCGTGGCGCGCAGGCTGTCTTTGGTCATGAGCCGCCGCAGCAGACCCAAGACCGTCACCGGCTTTGCTCGCGGCGCGGTCGCCATCGCAATTCCTTCCGGGATCGACTCGAAGATGGCCTGAAAGCACTCCGGCTCGATGCTGCTCAGGATGCGCCGCCAGAAGAGCAGATTGCGAATCGCCCGCAGCGCCTCGGGCGTGGCGGCATCGGCAGCCATCGTTCCCAGAATCTCGTCCCGAGCGCTCACCACCCCGCGCGCCATTTCGAGCAGCCCCTGATTGTGCATTTCCTGGAGCAGTTCGTATGCGGCAAGAATAGCTTCGGCATGCTCATCGGGAGCGCGCTCCAGCCGAGCGCGCAGCTCCTCTCGCGCATTGCGAGGGGCGACTTCCAAGGGAATCGGTTGGGCCATGGCTGTGCTCTAGTCCTTTTTCGATGGTTGAATCTGCACCAATCCGTTACCGGGCATCCGGTAGTCGCTCCGTTTCCATTTACGTTCCACTTCCACGCCTTGCTGCGGCGTCGGGTGGCCAAATCGGAAATTGGCGCGCGGCAATGGGCTCTCACCGGGCTCCAGCACCTTGAGCCGTACGGCGGTTTCCTTATAAGCAGGCGTGTGCGTAGGCGGATCGGTGTGGCTTCCGGTGAGGCGGTTCACGGCGCTCTCCACGGAATTCATGGGCATGTACAGCTCATTTCCGCTTACCCGGTCCGTGACCAGCGCCCGCACGCGCACTTGGCCGTAGCGCGAAATGAGCTGCACCCACGATCCATTCTGAAGCCCGCGCTGTTCGGCAAGTTCGGGCGACACCTCCACAAAAACGTCCGGGGTCTTCTGCCGGATCCCTTCGGTGCGGTAGGTGAGGTTTCCTTCGTGGAAATGCTCCAGGAGCCGGCCGTTATTCAAATGCAGGTCGTACTCGGCGTCGGGCTTCTCCACGGGACCGGTCCAGGAAACGGGATGCAATCGCGCCTTGCCGTCAGGGAAGGCGAACTGCTGCGTGTAGAGCAGCGGCTGGCCGGTTCCGTCCGCGGCGACCGGCCACTGCAGGGAGTTATAGCCTTCGAGCCGTTTGTAACTCACCCCGGCAAACATCGGAGTCAGCGAAGCGATCTCATCCATGACCTCGGAGGGGTGCTCGTATTTCCACTCCGCGCCCAGCGCGCTGGCCACATCGCGAATAATCATCCAATCCGGCCGGCAGCCCCCGAGCGGCTCAAACACCTGATACAGCCGCTGGATGCGCCGCTCTGTGCTCGTGAAGGCGCCATCTTTCTCCAGGCTGGGCGCGCCGGGCAGAACCACATCGGCAAAACGGCAGGTGTTGGTGAAAAAAATATCCTGCACAACCAGGAAGTCGACCTTGGAAAACGCGCCATCTACATAATTGGCGTTCGAGTCGACGATGCTCATTTCCTCGCCGATCACGTACATGGCCTTGAGCTTGCCTTGGTGAATAGCGTCGACCATCATGTGATTGTCGAGACCCTTGGTCGTGGGCAGCTTCACCTTCCAGGCGGCTTCGTGGCGCGCCCGCGCTTCGGGATCATTCACGGATTGATAACCGGCGAAGTTATTGGGCATGGAGCCGTGGTCGCTCGCGCCCTGCACGTTGTTGTGTCCGCGCAATGGATAGGCGCCCGTTCCCGGCCGCATGTAATTGCCGGTGATCAGCAGCAGGTTCGAAATGGCGGTGGACGTATCGGACCCCTGGCTGTGCTGGGTGACGCCCATGGCCCATAAAATGCACATGCGCCTGGCTTGGGCGATCGCGTTTGCGACCGCCGTAAGCGTATCCACCGAAAGCCCCGTGATTTCCGAGGCCGCCTGCATGGTGAAAGGTTCCAGGCTGCGCCGAAATTCATCCAGCCCATGCACCCACTTCTCGAGAAACTCTCGATTGGCGAGGTGATTGTCGAGCAGATAACGGCTGACTGCGTTCAGCCAAACCAGATCGGCGCCCGGCTTGGGGTGCAGAAAGATGTCGGCCCGTCGGGCCATTTCGTGTTCGCGAATATCGCAGACGATCAGCTTTGTCCCTTTCCGCTTCTGCGCGCTTTTGACGCGTGCGGCGATCACGGGATGGCTCTCCGCGGTGTTGCTGCCCACGATGACCACCAGATCGGCCTGCGCGATGTCCGCGATCGAACCCGAATCGCCGCCATACCCCACGGTGCGGAACAGGCCCATGGTTGCCGGCGACTGGCAGTAACGCGAGCAGTTATCGACATTGTTGGTGCCGATGACGGCCCGGGCGAGTTTCTGCATCAAAAAGCTTTCTTCGTTGGTGCATTTGGACGAGGAGATGAACCCCAGCGCATCCGGTCCCGACTGCGCTTTTATCTCGGAGAAGCGGCGCGCGATCAGCCCAAGAGCCTCGTCCCACGGTGCGCTGCGGAATTTCCCGTTTTCGCGGATCAAGGGCGTGGTGAGGCGGTCAGGGCTATTGATATGGTCCCAGCCGAATTT
>JASHUH010000383.1 GCA_030040115.1 Acidobacteriaceae bacterium
CTATGCGTGTACTGTCCCATGGCGCACATGGTGTGGGGGCTGGGCGGACTGCTGAACGCCAGCGGCGGCATGATCCCGAGCCTGGATTTCGCCGGGGGCACGGTGGTTCACATCACCAGCGGAGTTTCGGCGCTGGTGGCGGCGCTTTACCTGGGCAAGCGCATCGGCTACCCGGAGACGGCGATGCCGCCGCACTCCATGGTGCTGAGCTTTATCGGCGCGTGTTTGCTGTGGGTGGGGTGGTTCGGGTTTAACGCCGGCAGTGCGCTGGCGGCAAGCTCGCTGGCCACCAGCGCTTTTGTGAACACGCACTTTGCCACCGCGGCGGCGGCGCTGGGATGGACGATTTTCGAATGGTTCCACAACGGCAAGCCCACCGCGCTGGGCGCGATTTCCGGCGCGGTGGCGGGGCTGGTGGCGATTACGCCCGCCTCGGGCTTTGTCGAGCCGTTCCCGGCGCTTTTGATCGGCCTGGCGGCGGGATTCTTCTGCTCATTCATGGTGTTCAAAGTGAAGGCGCTCTTCGGCTACGACGATTCGCTGGACGCCTTCGGCGTTCACGGGGCCGGCGGCACACTGGGCGCCATTTTGACCGGTGTCTTCGCTACCTACGCGATCAATCCCGCCTATGGCGCGGGTGTGCCCACGGGCGGCGTGGACGGTCATTGGATGCAGGTGTTGCATCAGCTCGCCGGGGTGGGCGTGGCGTGGGGCATTTCGATTGTCGGCACCCTGATTTTGCTGTTCGTGGTGGATAAAACCGTGGGACTGCGGATGACGACGGAGCAGGAAATGGCGGGCCTGGATCTGTCGCAGCACGGCGAGGAAGGATACGAACTGGGAGACTAGCCCGCGGGGCCGGAATCCCGATGCGCGGTCACCCAAACTTTCATTCCGGGCGGAGGCCATTCGGCGCTCCGGCCTGATACGCTGTCAAGCGAGGCGTTTTGCGTATGCTCAAAATTGAAGCCGTTCTTCAGCCCTCCAAGCTGGATGCCGTCAAGGATGCATTGCTCGAGGCAGGCATCGAAGGCATGACGATTCTGGAAGCCCGCGGCCACGGCCGCCAAAAGGGCCACACCGAGTTTTATCGCGGCCGCGAATATACGGTTGACCTGTTGCCGAAGGTGAAAATCGAGATGGTGATCCACGACGAGATGAAGGAAAAAGCCATTCAGGCGATTGTGGGCGCGGCGCGCACGGGCCGGATCGGGGACGGCAAAATCTTCATCAGCCGCGTCGACGAAGCGATCCGCATCCGCAACGACGAGCGCGGGGAAACGGCGCTGTAGAGGCAGCTTTCAGCTCCTAGCGTTCAGCTCCTTCTGCTGAAACGGGCTGCGGCCGAAGCAAGCACGCTCAGGGGCCGGCGGTGCGCGAAATATAATCGAAAGCGGCTATGAGGCGCGTCTTCTTTTCCGCTTTTTTCCTGCTATTGCCGCTTGCACCGCCTCGTGGCTTAACCGCGCAGGATACGCGCACGGTGATTGAGCCGATCATTCCCGAATTGTGCGCCACACTGGACGCGCGGCTCACATCGAGCGGGACCACCCTGGCTCCGGGGGACGAGACCAAGCTCGACACCGCGCGCATCCAGAGGGCGATCGACCACTGCGGCAAGGACCGCGCGGTGATGCTACATGTGGACGAGGACAAGAACGCCTTCCTGAGCGGGCCGTTGCAGCTTCGCCCCGACGTAACGCTGATCGTGGACCTGGGGGTGACGCTGTACGCCTCGCGCGACCCCGCCCTCTATGCGATTTCGCCGGGCAGTTGCGGAGTGGTGAACAACGCGCCTCCCGGCTGCAAGCCCTTCATCTCGGTCAATCGTGCTCCGAATGCAGGCATCATGGGCGACGGCGTGATCGACGGCCGCGGCGGCGAGAAGATGCTGGGCTCGAACGATTCGTGGTGGGATTTGGCCGAGCGGGCGCGCGCCGGCGGCCGGCAACAGGTTCCCCGACTGATTGTGGCCGAGGACTCCGACAACTTTACGCTGTATCGCGTAACGCTCAAGAACTCGCCGAATTTTCACGTGGTCTATAACCATGGGGACGGGTTCACGGTGTGGGGAATCCGGATTGACACGCTCCAGCGCCACGCGCGCAACACCGACGGCGTCGATCCGGGAGATGGCTCGAAAAACATCACCATCACACACAGCTATATCCGCACCGGTGACGACAATGTGGCGATTAAGGGCGGGCCAGGCGGGGTGACCAACGTGACCGTGAGCGACGATCATTTTTACTGGGGCCACGGGATGTCGATCGGCAGCGAAACCATGGGCGGCGTCAGCCACATTCGCGTAACCGGACTCTCGCTGGATGGGCCGGACAATGGGATCCGCATCAAGTCGAACGGCTCGCGCGGCGGACTGGTCGACGATGTTATGTACGACGATGTGTGTATCCGCAATTCACCCAACCCGATCACGCTGGACACGGCGTACACGGCGTCGGGAAGCGTGACGGGCAACCTGCCGCCTTCCATGCGCGATATTGTTTTTCATAACGTGCGGATTACAGGCGGCGGGAAGATCACCTTCAACGGCTACGATCACGATCACCGGATTGCGGCGCGCCTGAACGGGGTTCAGATAACCGACGACGCCCAGTATGCGTACGAGGTGAACCACGCTGACCTAACGCTGGGACCGCTTCCGACGAACCTGCAACTGCGCGCCGGAACGGATTCGACGATTCAGGTAACGCCGGCGGAGGGTGAGCCGGCTTCGTGCGCATCGATGTTCGCGCCCTTCCCGCAAGCGCTGCTGGCGCCGCTCACCCCTTGACGCAAGAAG
Organism: Acidobacteriaceae bacterium; assembly: GCA_030040115.1. Lineage (GTDB taxonomy): Bacteria > Acidobacteriota > Terriglobia > Terriglobales > Acidobacteriaceae > Telmatobacter. Next base: position 2,804 of record JASHUH010000383.1, read on the forward strand.
AGACCTTCTTACCGGGGGCCGGATGGAAGTTTACGCCCGGCTCAGGTAGGCGCCTTCGCTGGTGTCCACGCGAATCTTCTCGCCCTCGTTGATGAAGGGAGGGACCTGGACCACAAGGCCGGTTTCGAGCTTGGCGGGCTTGGTGACGCTGGAGGCCGTGGCGGACTTCAACCCCGGTTCAGTCTCGACGACTTCGAGATCGACGGTCTGAGGAAGCTCGATACCGACGGGCTGGCCGTCGAAGTAGCTCACTTTGATTTGCAGGTTGGCGGTGAGGTACTCAACCGCGTCGCCGAGAGTGGAGCTCTTGAGCACGGTTTGCTCGAAGTCCACGGGATTCATGAAGTAGTAGTCATCGCCGTCGGCGTAGAGGAATTCCATGGGGATCTCGTCGACCACCACCTTTTCGATGGCGTCGGCGGAGCGGAAGCGGTGCTCGAACAT
>JASHUH010000384.1 GCA_030040115.1 Acidobacteriaceae bacterium
ATGATCTCGTCCTCGGCATCAGTCCGAGAGCGCCATTTCGTGGCTGCCAAAGCCGCCAGATCGGCTGCGGCGCGGATGCTGTGGTTCTCCTCGCGCCGGAAGTAGGCGCGCACGGCGCCCAACACCATCGACCGTAGCAGATAGCGCCGGAAGGCATCTTCCTCCGGCTTCAAGGCACATTTCGTTTGAAAGACAGCGATCACGGCCTCTACGGCGCCGCCGTACATCAGTTCAATCTGCAAGTCGGAAGGATGAACAAAGATTCTCGCCGCCCGCCGGCGCGCCGTCGGCATGGCCAGTGGAAGCGCCGAGGCAAGAAACACGTCCATGGCGCGGGGATGGTGGTACCGGTAGGCCACCTCGGCCACCTGCTTGCGGATGTCACGGGATGTGGCGGTGAACAGATGGCGCAGGAGAGCCTCCATATGGAGTTCGTCGGGGCGGGGATTTTTCTCTCGGAGATCAAATTGGTCACGATGTCGAACATGATTCGCCTCCTCCGCAGTGTGGATTTGTCCGTTTTCGGCCCTGGGGGGCCCCAAAAAGACATTCGTTTCATGGCTGGCGAAGGAAGAGCGGAGAGAGGCGCTGTCAATCCCCGAAGCCCGCAAGGGGCGCGGAAGCGAGCACGGCGCGCTTGGTTTGCGCCGCGCGGAACTGCACAAGCGGGATTGACAGAAGGAGCCGAACGGAGCCGAGAGTTCGCCCGGAAACGAATGTCGAAAGACAAGATCAGCCGAAGGCTGCGCCGAATAACTCAAAGTGGTGGGAGCCAAGGCGGGCAACGCGCTCAGCGATATCGGTGACTGCCATATGTACCGAAAAGACCCACGACGCCGCATTTATGGTGCTGCCGCACTCAATCACGGGTACTCTGTTACGATCCACGAGGCCGATCAAATTGGCGCGAACTGCCACAAGCCTTCCATCGTGCGAATCCAGCGGCGCGCAAACCCGCATATTTATTGACTCCAGCGAGGTGCAGCACTATGTCACTGCTCTCTGACGTGCGATTTGCAGAATGTTCCCGAAGCTGTAATTGTGGAACCGGGCCATCGCTCCGAGATAGTTGGCGAGGGTTTCGCTGTGTTCTCGCCTCAAACTGCAGGATGAGGTAGCCCACGGCCGGCTTGATGAGCAGTTGGGTGGGGTTGTCTTTCTGCGCGGTGCGCTGCTGATAGAGCGAGTCGCTGCGGTTGTTCCGCTGCACCGCATTTTTCCTATGTGGCGCGGCGTTGTTGCTTTTGCTGGTTGCGTAAGGCATGATGTTCGCTCTCCTGTGCTGCCCGCTGAGGGGCGGATTCTGAAGGAGGGCGTCTGCCCCAAACCCAATTTCTTTGTTTGAGTGCCCCCGCTTCATGTCCTGGGTGGCGGGCAGGGGCGAGGCGGGTTCGGTCAAGGCCGGGCGTTCTCAAGCCCGTTCATCGCAGCGAATGCGGAGAGCTTTGACGGGTTCCGACCGCCTCTGCCATAAAGCCGCATGAAGCCGGGGCACTTGAACGAAGAAGAAATTAGGTTCCCTGCATTATTGCTCTGCGCCTGTACGCAGGTGTGGAGGACGGGCATTGCGACGCAGGAAACAGGCCCCGCTGAGGTGGGGAGTGAAAGACGCGGGCGCGGCTGGAACGGGAGAGGAAACTTCCTCCCGCATACTTGCACGACGTGGAGGCGCCCAGGTTCGGCTCAATTATGCAACCTTGCAGCGGGCGGGATTCCACAACGTGACCTGCTCGCTGGGCACGCATCTGAACGATAAGCCTGGGCTCCCGTCAGGTGACTAACGATGCACCCGTCGCTCACGTGGGGGGCCAGTTGCCGCTTTGGAAAAGTTCTTGGCAAGTCTATCATTACGTGATAGAGATTCGGTCAGGAGCAAAGGGTTCTGGAGATGCTCTACCAACGTTCGATGGAAATTGAAAGACGTTTGGCGGCCGTTTTGCGATTGATTCGTTCCGGAAAATGCTCTACGCCAATGATTGCTGAAGAATTAGGCATTTCCATTCCGACGGTGTCCCGTCATGTGACAGCTCTGAGGGGGCGCGGATACAAAATACGGTCCCGACGAAAAGACGGCGCCTGGCGGTATATCCTTGATCGCAGTTCAACAAGAACTCCATCCGCAGGCCAAGACATGTCGGTAGGGACCAAACGGTGAGGGTGCGTAAACGAGGGCTTAACGCCAGAAAGGGGGGATCGCATGAACGCTGACATTCTTAAGCGCGTAGTCCGCGCCATTGCGGATGGCTCGCAAAATGACCTTGATCGTCTCGCGGCGAAGATCGTCGAATCAGAAAGGCGCACTGGTCACAAGAGACTAGCAGATCAACTAGAGGCGATACTCCGGCAGCCACGAAAGCGCACCAATGGGAATTCCCCCACAGGGGACTCAGATCGGAAGCTTACCGAGTTACCGCTGAGTCGCAGAAATGCCGAGTCTCTGGCTACCCTTTTCCCTACGGAAACACTTGAGCACCATATGGTGTTGCCTAAGGACACCGAAGAACGATTCGCACGCATTGAGAGTGAGTATGCTGCCAGAGATCGATTACGGCAACACGGGCTGAAGCCAAGAAAGTCCGTCCTGTTGTACGGACCACCTGGCTGTGGCAAGTCGCTTGGTGCCAAACGACTCGCCTGGAACACTGGGTTACCACTGATGAAGGTCCGATTCGATGCTCCCATCTCGTCGTACTTCGGTGAGTCTGCATTGAATTTGCGCAGCATCTTCACGGCAGCAAAGGAATTTCCCTGTGTCCTGCTCCTTGACGAGTGCGACTTCATTGCGCGTTCGCGCGTGAATACAAAGGATATTGGAGAAGCATCGCGCATCGTGAACTCTCTTCTTCAGTTCATGGAGGATTACGATGCGCCAGGGCTTCTCGTTGCGACGACAAATGTCGAATCTGAGTTGGACCTTGCTCTCTTTCGCCGGTTTGACGACGTGTTTCTCATCCCGCCGCCGGGACCGGAAGAGATCCAAAAGTTGCTCCGGTTGACCTTGTCCGCCGTGCGTTTGGCCGAGATGATCAATTGGGAACGGATCGTTGATAAATTGTCGGGCGCTTCGGCCGCCATGGTGGTCAAGACGGCTCAGGATGCTGCAAAGGCTGCGGTGCTGGGAGAAACGAAAGGCGTCACAGAATCACTCCTCTTGCAGGCGGTGGCTGAGATTCGTAAGGGTGAGAGCTCCGCGCAGGAAGAGTAAGCGATGGCCGACGAGCATAATTTCGAACATCTGCCACTGTTGCTCCGCTACCAAGGCGGAGCACGCCTGCCGCGTGGTGGCAAACAGTCACCACAGACGCGGGCGAATCGGAATGCCCGGCAAGCTCATAGCGCGGCATTGCTCGCCGCGTCGCAATCGCTGAGCACGAATTGGCGCAACCGGCGGGGACTCAGACCAGAAAACGAGTTTCCGACCATTCCACAGGACATTCCGATTCTTCGGCAAGTCAATCCGAGCCTGGACCTTGATGTTCTGCGCGAGAAGTTCTCATTCGAAATCGTTGCGGAGCAGGAAGAAGGATATGTAATTGTTGCCTCGGAAGATATTGAGCTGACGCCGTTTTTGGCGATGGTCAATGAATTTGCCGTCGAAATACACGGCTCCGCCACAATTGCATCCGTTCATCGTTTGTTTGATGATCCGAACCAAACGGACCGGCCTCAGCGTGTTCTATCCGAACGGCTTTTCGCGGAGTGGCCCACGATTGCTGATGATCAGATGTACATGTACATAGTTGACATCGGCATTGCCTGTACCGGGACTCAAGAGATACCAGCTTATCCAAAGCGGGGCAAGCGGGATTCCGATGCTGATTGGGCAAAGAAGGAAAGGGATTGGTCCCAAGCTCGGACAGATGCGTACACGGCATGGGATGACATTAAGACCACCCGAGAGACAGAGATTGAGCGGTTCGTGCAGTTCTACGGGCTGAGATTCTTCACCTCGTGGATGGCGCTGCCTTCGACGCTGCCGTTTTGCCGGACAGTTTTACAGTTCGACTGCGGATTTCAGGCGGGGGTCTTCGAGATTTCGTCCTGAATTACGCCTACATCTTTGAGATCGTAGAGCCAGAGGATATCGTGTTGCCTCAACGGGCGACTGGCGCACGTGAACAGCCAAACGGCCT
>JASHUH010000385.1 GCA_030040115.1 Acidobacteriaceae bacterium
CTCGTCCCCGGCAAATTGCCGACGGCGCAAGGGACCCTGATTATGCCTGGCAATCAAGGTGGCACCAACTACTACTCGCCATCCTATAGTCCTAAAACCGGGCTCTTCTATATTCCTACTTGGGAAAACACATCGTCGCTTTACGTAAAGAGCAAGATTGAATACGTCCCTGGTCAGTGGTACACCGGCGGCGGTCCCCGAGAAATGACGGCCCCCAGCGGGGGGGACCAGGATTTCAAAACGAAAGCGGAGGGTTACGGCGCCATCCGGGCGCTTGACCCGGAAACCGGCGATAAGAAATGGGATTTTCCCATGTCCAAAGTGACCAACGCCGGGATATTGACGACCGCGACGAATGTTTTGTTCAGTGGCGGCAACGAGGGATATTTCTATGCCCTCGACGCGCGAACGGGAGCGCTTCTGTGGAGGTCGACTGTCGGTGGGTCGATCAGGTCCGGTCCGGTTTCATATATGGTGGACGGAAAACAGTATGTAACGATTAATGCGGGCAATGCGATTTTTACTTATACATTGGGCGCCCCGGCAAGCCATGCAGATGAATAGCAGGCATCGCCATCGAGTTCTCCCGCTGCAGTACTCAAATACAAATGCTCGTACAAAATGCCGGCAAGTCAAAGGGCTGCCTGCGGCATCCCAGAATGACCGGAGGGAGTTCACGATGAATCATCGACAGTTCCAGCCATACGGCTCGAAGTGGCGCTACGGGCGCTATTGCGCGGCTGCCGCGCAACGTGTTTCCGCCAGTCAATCTGCGGGGGCTAAGCACTCTGCAGAGCTTTTGCTGCAATAATCCGTCATGCCCTCCTCAATGATGTTGAGTCCTTCCGAGAGATCCTCGTCGGAGATTACCAGAGGAACTAACAACCGGATGACATTGCCATAGGCGCCCGCAGTGAGCAAGATGACTCCATGCCGGCAAGCGTAGCGAGCGATCCATTGCGCAGCCGCTGCATTGGGTTCCTGAGAAACCGGATCGTGCACCAACTCAAAGGCCTGCATGGCCCCTAAACCGCGCACGTCCCCAATGTACGGATACCGCCCCTGCCACTCCAGGGCGCGATTTCTAAAGGTTTCGCCGATCTTTCGGGCGCGGTCGCAGAGGTGGCTTGTCGCAAACAGATCCAAAGTGGCCAGCGCGGCTTCACAGCAGACAGGGTTTCCCCCAAAAGTCCCGCCCAGCGCGCCTTCCCCGGGATAATTCATGATTTCGGCCTTTCCAGTGATGGCGGCCAGCGGCATTCCGCTCGCGATGCTCTTGGCTAACAGCAGCAGATCCGGTTCGATGTCGTAATGCTCGCATGCAAACATCCTGCCAGTACGCCCGAAACCAGACTGCACCTCGTCGACAATCAGAAGAATGCCGCGACGATCGCAGATCTCTCGCAGCTTGGGAAAGAATCGCGCAGGGGGAACAATGAACCCGCCTTCGCCCAGCACAGGCTCGATGATGATGCCGGCAATGGATTCGGCAGGCGCGGAGGTTTCAAACAAATGCTCTAACGCGCGCAGACTTCGATCCGCACAATCGACGTTTTCACCCGAACGGTCACGATGATAAGGATCCGGGTAGGGAATGCGGTAGACATTCTCTGCAAACGGTCCAAAGCCATTCTTATAGGGGTCCGACTTACTGGTAAGAGACATCGCCATGTAAGTACGACCATGAAATGCGTCGGCAAAAGCAACGATTCCGGGCCGCTGGGTGTAAGCGCGCGCGATCTTAACGGCATTTTCGACCGCCTCGGCTCCGCTATTCACGAAGAACGTGCGTTTCTGCGACGGGCCAGGAGCCAGTTCATTCAGCCGCTCTGCAAGGCGCACATAACTTTCATATGGAACGACCATGAAGCAGGTATGAAGAAACTGTGAGCTCTGCTGCTGGATGGCCTCCGTTACCGCAGGATTTGCGTGGCCGGCATTGACGCAGCCAATACCCCCGGCCAGGTCCAATAAACGATTTCCATCCACGTCCTCGATCATCGCTCCGGAAGCCCGTCGCACGAAAATCGGCGTGACCTGCACCACAGACCGGGGCACTGCGCGAGCACGCCGGGCCGCAAGCAACTGCGAATTTGGGCCGGGAATGCTGGTCAAAAGAGAAATCGAAGGCATCGTGGCCCCCTATTGAGAAAATTGATCTCCCGTGATCTTTGCACTTTCTTTCTTCTGCTGCGGCTACAGCAATATAGCTGCTCGATTCTTCTCACCCGCAATAGATGGTTTTGATATTCACGAATTCGCGGATTCCCCATACCCCTAATTCCCGCCCGACCCCAGAGCGCTTGATTCCCCCGAACGGCATAGCCGGATGCGAAAACGTGGTTGCATTCACGAAGACCTGCCCGGCCTCAATTTCCTCGCTGAACCTCTTCTGTTCGGACGCGTCGTTGGTCCAAACGCTGGCTCCCAGGCCGAAGGGTATGCCATTCGCCAATTGGATCGCGTCATCGACGCTCTTGACCCGAAATAACATGGCCACTGGCCCAAAGAACTCCTCCCGCGCAATCTCTGAGTTGCTGGGAACGTCGACCAGGACAGTGGGCTCATAGTAAGCCGGTCCTATTGAACTCCTCTTTCCGCCGGCTAATATCCGTCCGCCGGCAGCGACTGCTCTCTGGACCTGTAGATGCAGTTGCACCGCAAAATTCTCCGTAGCCAGCGGCCCAAGATCCGTGTTCGGATCGAGCGGATCGCCGACCCGCAGTTTCTTCACTGCCGCGACCATCGCTTCTTCACAACGCTCGTAGATGGAATCGGCAATCAGAATGCGCTTGGCGGCTATGCAGGACTGGCCGCAATTGATCATGCGTGCTTGCACGGCAGCCGAAACTGCCTTCTCAAACGACGCAGATGGCATAATGATGAGCGGATCGCTTCCGCCTAGCTCAAGAACAGCTTTCTTGATTGCCTTCCCTGCCGCGCTTGCAACGGCGCTTCCTGCCGGCTCACTTCCCGTCAAAGTGACAGCAGCGATTCGGTCGTCGGCAATGATAGCGGCTACTTTAGACGCCTCGATGTGGAGAGATTGAAATACTCCCGGCGCGAACCCGGCTCTCAGGAAAATTTCCGCGATCGCATCGGAACAGCGTGGCACATTCGAGGCATGCTTCAGCAGTCCGGTATTCCCCGCCATCAGCGCCGGAGCCGCGAATCGAAAGACCTGCCAAAAAGGATAATTCCACGGCATCACGGCCAGCACCGGGCCAAGTGGCTGGAACTTCACGGCGCACCGGCCCGCGCCCACCGGATACGCTTGATCGGCAAGAAATTCAGGGCCATGTTCGGCGTAGTACCGGCAAACGAGGGCGCATTTATTCGCCTCGGCTTTCGCCGACTCCAACGTTTTGCCCATTTCCGCGGTCATGATCTCGGCGAATCGCGAGCATTCCGCCTCAAGAATCTCAGCAGCCTTCGTCAGCTTTTCTGAACGGCTGGCGAGAGAGCTATGCCGAAAATTGCAAAAAGCCGCATAGGCCAACGCCAGCTTGCGCTCGACCTCGATTTCACTATCCATGAGCTTCCACCACCCTTTGCCCCAACTGCATCATTTTTGCGCGGCTGCTTGCCAGGCGCCGCTGCTTGCTTCATCGACGGGATCCTCGTTGAGTCAACATCCGCGGTGCGAGAAGACTCAAACCGCTACGGCGCAGGACGCGAGACATGCTCATGGACGATCAACCATCGGCCGTTTTGCTTCTCGAAAACGACTGTCCAGCGGAGCGTAGCGTTGTCCCGGCTCCCATCTTGAAGCAGGGCATGCTGTGAAATGGTGGCCGTGGCCCATACAACGTTATTGCCTGCGCGATGGATCTGAGCGTCATTGTTCACAGTGAACGTGGCCCTCTTAATGGATGTCAGGATCTTCCCCACTCCCGTCTCAAATTGACTCCAGCTGTCGTATTTGAGAGGCGCTTCGTCGAAAAAGACATGCGGCCCCTGCGCGTAGAACTGTGTTTGATGGGATGCATCCAGTGTCTCCCATCCACTCCAAATCCTCTGTAAGTAGGCCTTGTCGGGCGGCGTGGTCGTCGCCCCGGCGACTGCCTGCGCCTGCGGCAGAGCCATCAGCAGAACCAGGAGCAGCAGGGCGAGCAGATTCGATAACTTTCTGAATTGCGTATGCCTCATCCTCACGGTCCCCAATCGCGCGCATTGTATTGGTGGCCTCCCAGGTCTCACCTTCGAGACCTGGAGACCACCGGTTCTTAGCTCATCCTTGCCGTCAGAGCGCATCCTTTCAAAGCAGAGGCGCTAAAAGTCGATCCGCAAAGCCAACTGCAAGATTCTCTGAGGTAATGTTGACGAAATCACTCCAAACGTCGAAGAAGTGATCCTCGTACTGCTTCCGGGTGGATTCTCGAATTCGGCCTCATTGAAAATGTTAAAGGCTTCGGCGCGAAATTCCGTACTCAGGCGCTCGGTCAGGGGAATTTTCTTTCCCAGCGCCAAATCCAAATTGTTCCACATTGGCCCCATGATGCTGTTTCGCCGATACGTGCCGTAGAAGCCGAGCGGGCAACTATTACTTGCGATGCACGGATCTTCACCAAAACCTGCCGGATTGATGAAGAAGTTCCCCGTGATGGTGTTGCCTTGGGGGTCGGTTATGGTTTGCACCTGTCTTGGGTTCAACCTCTTGTAGCCCGAAGCGAAGATATCTGGCCGCTCGGCGTTTTGGTCGCCATAACCCGAAGGTCCCGGAGCGCTCTGTGGGTCCGAGGCTGGGTAAACCGACATGTCGATCGGGGAACCGGACTGCACGGTAAAGATCGGGTACAAGTTCCAGCCGCCGATCAGCCTCTTCGGGCCATCTACCCACCACTGGTCGAACGGCAACGTCCAGCCACCGCTGATCACGAAACGCCACGGTAAATCGTTGTCGTCGTTGCCATACTCTGCCATGGGATTGGAGGCGGGAAAGTGGATGTCCGATGTCGGGTTCGTGGAGTCCCATTCCGACCCGTTATCGAGACTGTGCGACCAGGTGAAGGAAGAGGTGAAAAACGTACTGCCGAGGTATCGAACGTTTCCAGTCTGTTTGGTCACGCTGGCCAACAGGGCGTTGTAACTCCCATTGATCAGGTTGTCGAAGGTCACCATGGGAGAGTAGCAGGGACCTCCGCAGGCGGCAACGCCCGCCGCGCCGAGTTGCTCGTTAAGGATGCGCTGGGGACCGCCCGGGGAGTTGATAGTTGACGGATCGATGGGATTCTCGTCGGCCCACGTGATTTCATGTTTCGTTATGCTTCCGATATATGCGATTTCCGCCATCAAGTTCGGCGCCAGTTCGCGCTGGAACGTCAGGTTGTACTGGTAGGCATAGGGCGTGCTCAGGTGGGGATCGACGAATTCCACCTCTTCGTTAAAGGGAACGTACCCCAAGGCTTCAAAATTGAGATCCTTCGACGGCGGTCTGGAGGGAAACGGATCGCCGACCGCTGCGGCGGCGTAGGTGGCGCTCGCGGCATAGGGATTTCCCATAATTCCCGGCGCCCCGGTATAGCCGTAGTTGACACTGCTGGCGTTGATCCCGGGCGCGTAGTATTCGATATACGAACTTCCCCAGAAGGGCGGCACGTCGTCATCCCAGTCGGCCATCCATCCGTTCAACGAGTCATAGAAGATCCCGAAGCCGCCGCGCAGACTCGTCTTGCCATCGCCCGTGACATCCCATGCGAAGCCGAGGCGCGGCGCAATATCGTGATGTTCGGGGAAATACCAACCCTTGGGCGCGCCGGGGTCGCCGGGGACTACCAAGCCGGGAGGCGCGTAGGCGAATCTTTGGGAGATGAGCCCGGGGATGACGCTGAAAGTATTGCCCGAAGGATCGGTTTCCGGACTGTAATATTCGTAGCGAAGACCCAACGTGAAATTCAGATTGGGAGTGACTTGCCAAGCGTCTTCACCAAAAGCGGCGTACTCGTGTTGATACTCGCCGTTGATGCCCCGTGCGGATTCGTAAAAGTAGTCGGGAAGACCCATAAGGAAATCGGCGAAGTCGTTGCCCGAGCCGACGCCGGTTCCGCCTCCGTCAAATTCGAAGGCGCCGTTGGTTTGGTAATCGTAGGTCGTGCGCTCGCGAACATCGGTGAACGAAGCTCCGAAATTCCACGTATTCCTGCCGTGAATCCATGAGTACATATCCGTGAAACCGAACGTGGTGTCGGCCTTAAAGTCCGGTATGTTGGGGTTGGTGCCGATCTGCAATCCGGAGCTATCCCAAGAAATATCCTGCGGTCCGAAATAGTCGTCGGATTGGATGTTGACGCCAAGCGTCGCGCCGGAGGGAGCGGTGTTCGTTGAATGGCCAGCGTATTGTAAACGTTCCACAACCAAGCGCGCTACGTTCAGTTTGTTCGCAGAAATCGTCCGCGTCCACGCCAGGTTGGAGAAACTGTCGTTCGTGGTGGTCTCGGAGCCCCAGCCCGGCACATCGGAGGTTTCGGTGTTATAGCTGTCGCCCGTGAGACCGAGCGGATCCGTGGTGGGTGTGCTTTGCTTGCCCAGCACCAGCGAAAGCCGGTTATTGGCCGATGCGTAATAATCGAAGTGGCCCGTGTACTGGTCGAAATTGCCCTCGAATCTGCCGGTCGGCACCTCTTCGCCCGTGGACGTGCTCGGGATGAGTCCGGCTTTGATATAGGCTTGGGCCACGGGATCGATGCTGCTGGAATTGATAATCCCCTGGGCGGCCAGCGAAGGACTCGATTGGAAATAGGGATTGGCCTGGAGGAAGGAGACCACGTTGGGATCGGGCGACCCGTTGTTGGCTTGCGAAAAATTCCCCGTCAATTCCGCCGGAGTGTAGACATCGACGAGCTGGCCCTCCTGCGTCTGCGTCTGCCGCTGCCCCTCGTAACCAAAGAAGAAGAACAGTTTGTCCTTCAGCACCGGCCCGCCCACCGTGCCTCCGAACTGATTGCGGATCAGAATGGGGCGGGGAATGAGCGGAAGGCCGAGGGCTGGCTGCTCGTTGTCGAAGAAGGTATTGGCGTCGAAATCGGTGTTGCGCAAGTAGTCGAACGCGCTGCCGTGCCACTGATTCGTGCCCGATTTGGTTTCCTCTGAGATGACGCCGCCGGCGCTATGGCCGTATTCGGCGCTGTAATTGTTTTCCAAAACTCTGAACTCGGCAATGTCGTCTGGATTGGGATCGAAAACCACCTCGTTGGAACTGACTGAATTGTTTATGCCGCCATCCAGCAGATACAGCACCGAATCCGGTAAACCTCCGGCAATCGTGAATGAGCCTGATGTTGCTGTCCCTCCCGCCCCCGGGGTTGGAGCCACGCCCGGCATAGTGATAGCCAAACTCAGCGTGTCGCGTCCGTTGAGGGGAAGGTTCTGAACCGGCGCGCCGGTAACAACGTCACCGACTGTGGAAGACTGGGTATCCACCTGTATCGCGGTCGAGTTCACCGTGACTGTTTGGGTGACTGCTCCAATTTTCATCTTCACGTTGATCAACAACGATTGATTGATGTTCAACGGCTCGGCGGTTATGCCCGTCTGGACAAATCCGGAAGCCCTGGCCGTTACGGTGTAGTCGCCGATAGGCAATTCGAGCACCCTATATTCGCCATTCGCGTCGGTCACCGTGTGCGAAGTGACTCCTGTTCCGACGTTCGTGACGGTTACACTCGCGCCGGGAATGGCATCCCCCGAGGGGTCAGTGACCCGGCCTAGGATTTGTCCGGTGGAGACCTGCCCATAGGCAAGCCCGACAGAAGCAGCGCAAACCAGGAACGCAGCAAACAACTGCTTCCACTTCTTCCAGATGTTTTTCCCGAGCACCATGGTTGACCTCCTGCATGTATTGACTGCCTCACTCATAAGGCATCTTCCTACGCATCCCCTGCGCTCCGCGCGGCCATTCAGTGACCGTTGCGCTCTTCCTCTTTGGCGTGTTGTGCGTTATATGCCTTCCACGACGCATCGATGACATAGGCGTGAATGGCATGGGATTGTTCAACGGTAAGTTTCGATACCGGGGGATATTGCAATTCCTTGATGCCGAAGCCCAGCATCCCTTGTTTTGCGTGCGTGCCGCCCAGCACGATCGCATCCCACTGCCGATGCACGCCTGCCGGCATATAGCGAAGATCAGGAATGGCGCCGTCATTTCCGTTCCCCGAATCGACCCAAGCTCCGCTTCCATCGAGTCCGGGCGAGTGGCAGCCTGCGCACAGATGATTGTTGTAGAGCCTGCGGCCTTCTTCGATCACCGCCTGGTTCACGTGCTGTTCCGGCGGCGCAGGGACTTCGGGAACCACATCGGGGGGAAAGGGGAAGGGGATATCGCCGTTCAGCTTGAATGCGAGGAGTCTCGCCGGCCCGCGTTCGGACTGCGGTGTGGCCATCGCACTGCCCGGGCCAAAGATTCGCGATGCAGAGCCCCAGCCGACCGGAATCAAAATATACTGCTCGCCACCCACTCGATAACTGATGGGGACGGAGTCGATCGCCGAACCGGTCATGATCGACCATAGCTTCTTGCCGGTGTCCGCGGCATAGGCTGCGAACTCGCCTGTGCCCTGGCCCTGAAAAAGCAGGTCTCCCGCCGTGGACAGAACAGCGCCGTTGGTCGCGATAGGTTCAGTGACGGACCAGCGAGCTTGATTGGCGATCGGATCCCACGCTTCCAGCCGGCCAAAGAAGTCCCCGCGCAACCCACGAAGGTCCGTTGCCGCGTGAGCGTCTGGACGCATGTCGGTGAGTGGAATGTAGACAAGGCCCGTCTGCGGGCTATAGCTCATCGGCCACCAGTTATGAACCGTCCACTGGAGGCTTCTGTGGCCGCTCGTGGAAGGAGGGTCGATGACCACGTCGCCCACTGCCAAAGAGTCCTCGACCTGCGAATCTCTGTTGATGTTTTCGGGCGGCGCCTCAACGGGCCTGCCTGTCGCGAGATCGAGCGAGTGCGCCCAACGAGTGTGGACCAGCGGACCGCCGTTGATGAGCTTTCCGGTCTTGGCGTCGAGCACGTAAAAGAAGCCGTTCTTAGGAGCAGTCATCGCGACGTGCCGATCTTCGCCATGGATCGTCAGGTCGGCGAGAATGATATGGAAGTTCTCCGTCTGCAGGTACTTTCCGCTCGTCTGGTAGTGCCACTCATACTTTCCACTGTCGGCATCGATCGCCACAATGGATCCGGAGTAGAGTTTGGCGCCGGCGGGCGTCTTGTCGGGAATGTCGCCTTCCCCTCCATGAGCGCCAGCCGTTCCGAAGAGGATATAGTTGGTTGTCGGATCATAGGTGATCGCGTCCCATACGTCGCCGCCGCCGACCTTCCAGTAATCTTTCCCCTGCCAAGTATTCAGAACCTTTTCAAGCGCTGGAGATTCGGGACCATCCGCGGGATTTCCCGGCACTGTCCAAAAGCGGTAGGCTTCTTTGCCGGTCTGCGCATCGAAAGCGACCAGGGAGCCCCGAGACTCATCATCCGATCCGTTGTAGCCAATGAACACCTTGCCTCTGGCCACATGGGGCGCGCCGGTGCTCCCGGTCCACTCGGGATTGCATATCTGCGAATCCCACAGCTTTTTCCCCGTGGCGGCGTCGATCGCAAACAGCCGGCAATCGCCAGTGGCGACATATACTTTGCCTTGCCAAACCGCAACCCCGCGATTCACTCGAACAGCATATGAGTTCTGCGTGCTGACGCCCCGCTCGACATGCGGATCATATCTCCAGATCAGCTTCCCCGTCGCGGCATTCACTGCATCGACAATCGACAACGGCTCGCTGACGTAAATTACGCCATCGACCTCAATCGGCTCAGCGGCCATCCCCATCGCACTATGCAGATCCAACGACCACGCCAAGCCGAGCTTGCCGACATTCTGAGAGGTTATGTCGTGGAGCGGGCTGAAATGGGTCTCATTGAAATTCTCGCCGGGAACCAGCCAATCATTGCCGGCGGGCGCTTGGGCAAGAACGCGCTGCTCGTTGACATCCCCGAAGCCTCGGCTCGCAGCGGCTGCCGCGCGCCCCCTGCAAGCGGATAAGAACGCCAAGAGCGCACAAGCCGCTGAAGCAAAAAGAACAACGCAGAGAACACGGAGATGAGGGAAGGACGTTTTCATTTCAGTATGAATCTCAAACTCCGTTGGTCAAATGACAACTTTCGATAATTTCGCATGCTATGCACACCTTTGGAATCCGTCAAGAGAAATTGATTGGGCCCGGGCCCGGAGTTGTCGGAGCAACGAAATGAAGGCGAGCTCGGAATGGCATTTGGACCTATTCCGCCAAATCGAGCGTCTACGCGACACTTGCGCCGCAACCCAAATCGACAAAGCGTAAAGACAGAAAACAGGATGCCTGAAAAACGCCCCATGGATGGGGAACCGGCTTCTGCCTGACGCGCGACGGCAGTGACGAACGGGCGGGGCGCCAAAAATGCCGCCAATGCGGCTCTACAAAAATATCCGCGAAAGCTTAGTTCGTATGTAGATCCGGCGCCGGCGGGACACCCCTCTTGCCGGCAATCTTCTTCGCCGGATCCGTTGTGGCTTGCGATTGACTCGATTTTATCCCGGAATAGGCGCGAAGCTAGTCATGTTTTTGCTGGCGGTTTGGATTCTGCCTCTCCTTGCGCAAAGAGGATTAGCTCTTCACAAAGTCTGTGCTTTTTATGTAAACCTGTCAATCTAATTTTTTCGTAAAGATTGCAGATTTTTTGCAACCAACGAATTTTTTTCGTTCCGGCCATCGACGCTGGCGCACACTCACGCGGTGAAGCCGCCGAGCGCAATCACTTTGCGCTCCAAATATTCATCGAGCCCTTCCGCTCCGCTTTCGTTGCCGAGGCCGCTCTCCTTCCAACCCGGGAAAGGAACTTCGGTGCTGTGCGGGGTCCACTCGTTCACCCCTACCAGCCCGAACTCCAGCCTCTCGGCGGTGCGCAGCGCTACATGAAGATCCCGGGTCCAGACATATGCGGACAGGCCATAGCGAGTGCTGTTGGCCAACTCGATCGCCTCGTCGATTTCGCGGAAACTGGCGATGGGCAGAAGCGGGCCGAAGACTTCCTCGCGAAAGAGATCGCCTTGGGGCGGAGCCCCGGTAAGCACCGTAGGTTCAAAAAAATAGCCTTTCGTCCGGTCCCTGGGCCGGCCTCCTCCCGCGACCGCACGGGCGCCGGCGGCTATGGCCTCGCTCACCAAATTTTCGACGCGGTCGCGCTGGCGGGCGTTGATCAGCGGACCGACATTGGTTTCCGGATCGAGCCCCTCGCCGAGCTTGAGCTTGGCGACACTGGCAACCACTTGCTCGGTAAATGCCTCGGCAACCTGGTCGTGAACCAGGAAACGCTGCGGCGAGATACACACCTGGCCGGCGTTGCGAAACTTGGCCGCGACCGCGCCGGCAGCTACTTGAGCCATATCGGCGTCGGGAAAGATAAGGACCGGGGCGTTGCCGCCGAGTTCGAGCGAGAGCCGCGTAATTGTCTTCGACGCTCCATCCATCAGCAGCTTGCCCACGCGCTGGCTACCGGTGAAGTGAATCTTCGCGCACAACGGATTGTCGAGCATCTCGCGGCCCATGCTCTCGGGATCGCCATTGATCAGATTCACCACTCCCGGCGGCAGGCCTGCCTCGACCAGCAGGTTCACCATTTCCATTGCGGTCATCGGCGTATATTCCGACGGCCGGATCACGAGTGTGCAACCCGCCGCCAAAGCTGCGGCAGCAGCGCGAGCCACGTTATAGGCGGGAAAGTTCCATGCGGTGATCAGTCCTACCACGCCCAGCGGTTGACGCAGGACGAACTCCCTCTTGGACGCGACCCGCGGAGGAACCCATCTCCCGTAAGCGCGCTTGCCTTCTTCGGCAAACCATTCGTAGAGATCGGCCGCCACGAGCCACTCGCCGCGCGCTTGCACAAGGGGTTTGCCGCTTTCAAGCACAGTTGTCCGCGCCAGATCTGCAGCCCGTTCGCGCATCAGGGAAGCGGCGCGCAGCAGAATCGCCGCCCGCTCGTACGCAGTCCGCTTAGACCAGGATGGGAAAGCGGCGTGCGCAGCATCGATCGCGGCGCGGCAGTCACGAGCGTCTCCGAATGGCGCCGTGAGGATCGCCTCCTCGGTGGCCGGGTTCAAGACATCCCAGGTATTGCCGCCAACCGCCTCGCACCAGGCGTCGCCGATACGCTCCTTATAGACGTAACTCATGCTTCGTAAACCCTCTCTCCGGCAAGGTAGGTCGCCTCCACCCGGAGGTTGGGCAGCTCTTCGGTATCGGCTTCCAAGGGGTTTTTCGAAAGCACAGCCAGGTCTGCCCATTTCCCGGGAGCCAAGGTACCGCGCGTGGCCAGATCACCCCAGGCCAGAGCGCCGCTTACCGTGTAGCCGCGCAGAGCTTCGGCAACGGTGATTCGCTGTTCCGGCTGCAACTCACGGCCTTTCTGCGTGCGCCGAGCGACCGCTGCGTACATGCCCAGAAGAGGGCTATCTTCTTCGACCACCGGGGCATCCGACGAGAGCGCGACATCCAATCCGGCATCCAGCATGGCGCGGAGAGGATAGGTGCGCGGCATAAACTCATCCGGCACCATGGCGGCAAAATTTTCTCCCAGAGAGTACAAAAAGATGCTCTGCGGCACGGAGATTACGCCGAGCCGAGCGGCCCGAGCCAACTGCTCGCCGGAAGGCAGGCCAAAATGCTCAATGCGATGCCGCAAGCCGCGAGCATGGGCGCCGAGCCCCTCATAAACGTCCAATACCTGATCGATGGCTACATCGCCGATGGCATGCGCAGCAATTTTCCACCCTGCGTCGTGCGATTCCTGGCAGAGGCCGCGTAGCTCCGAAGTTTCAAAACGCAGGGTGCCGCGCGTATCCGCGTGCTTATAGGGAATACTCAATGCCGCCGTAGCGCCGCTCAGACCGCCATCGGCCAGAAACTTGACTGTATCCACGCGCAACATCGGCGTTACGTGCCGCGCCGGAAGCGGCACTGGCTCGGGACGTGCATCGACACGGCGCAGCGGCATGACATTGATCCGAGCGGGCAGTTCCCCCAGCCGGTCCATCTCCAGGTACGCGTCAAGCAGCTCAGGAATTACGCCGCAATCGGACGAAGCGGTAATTCCCAACGCCAACTGATGGCGCAGCGCCGCCTGCACCATCTCCTTGTAGTCGCTGGCCGAAGGCGGTGGCAGCACGCGGTTGATCAGCCCCATCGCCATTTCGTGCAGCAGACCGTTGGGTTCGCCGCTTTCGTCGCGCTCGATGACGCCGCCAGGCGGTTCCGGAGTGTTGCGGTCAATCCCAGCTAGACGCAGGGCTGCGCTGTTGCATGCATAGATATGACCGCACGTACGGGTCAGCGCCACCGGACGATGCGGGGCTGCACGATCCAAATCTTCGCGCGTCGGCTTGCGCCGCTCTGGC
>JASHUH010000386.1 GCA_030040115.1 Acidobacteriaceae bacterium
AAGAGTCGTTCCCGAAGCCGTCGAACATTTGCGCGCGCTTTCGCCCGAGGTTGCGGGAACGCTCGGGTGATTCGGCATCCGGCGGTGGTCGGCTTTCGGCTTCGCCATGGAAGACCCCGGATCGTTCTGTGATTAATTGTGCTTCAGGCTGATTGCCGAAAGTTGTTTTTATGATTCAGAACGCCACCATCGCCGTCGCCATGTCCGGAGGGGTTGACTCCTCGACGGTCGCGGCCATCCTCGCCGAGCAGGGCGGCTCAGTCGTCGGCCTCACCCTCCAGCTTTGGGATCAGACCCGCCTCGCCGGTCGCCACGGCATTCCCGACGCGCCCAAGGCCGGCCGCTGCTGTTCACTCGACGACGTCTATGACGCCCGCCGCGTGGCCGAGCACCTCGGCATTCCTTACTACGTCGTCAATCAGGAGGACCGCTTCGAGCGCGACGTGGTCCGCCCCTTCGTCAGCGAGTATCTGGCCGGGCGTACGCCCATCCCTTGCTCGCTCTGCAACAATCACATCAAGTTCGATCAATTGCTTCGTACTGCGCGCTCGATCGGCGCCAGCCACATCGCAACGGGCCACTACGCCCTCAACGAATACGATCCAGTACGGGGCCGCTGGATCCTCAAGCGCCCTGCCGATCGCGCCAAGGACCAGACCTACTTCCTCTTCGGCCTCACCCAGGAGCAGCTTGCGCACACTCTTTTTCCGCTGGGCCGCCTCACCAAGCCCGAGGTCCGCAGCCTCGCACGCCAGCACGGCCTCCGTCTCGCCGAAAAGCCCGATTCGCAGGAAATCTGCTTCATCCCTGGCGGCGACTACAAGCGCTTTCTCGCCGCTTATCTCGACGAGCAGGGCGAGCAGTTCCCTGAGACCGCCGGCGAGCTTGTCGCTTCCAACGGCGAGTTACTCGGTCGGCACGGCGGCATCTTCAGCTTCACCGTCGGCCAGCGCAAGGGCCTGGGCGTCGCATCGCCTTCGCCGCTCTACGTGCTCAACATCGATCCCGTCGGCCATCGTGTGACCGTCGGCGCCGATGCCGAACTGGCGACACGCACCCTACGCGCCCGCCGGCTCAACTGGATCAGCATTCCGGAACTGACCACCCCCATGCGCGTGCGTGTCAAGATTCGCCATCGTCATGAGCCGGCTTGGGCCACGCTCGAACCCGCCGGCAACGGCGAAGCCGCCGCCACCTTCGATGAGCCGCAGCGCGCCGTCACCCCCGGCCAGTCAGCCGTCTTCTACGATGGCGATGAAGTAGTCGGCGGCGGCTGGATCATCTGATCCCAAGTCCTTGCTCCCTTGGTCCCCGCCCTACCGCCGCACCGCCCAGGCCATCCCGTCCGGATTTCCCCCCACATCCAGATGGCCGGTGATCTCAAGACTGTCCATATCGATCACGGCTACGTAGTTGCTCGGTCCGCAGGCAACAAACGCGCGTTTCCCATCCGGCTGAATTAAAATCCCGCCGCTGCCACGCCCAAGATCCAGCGTCTTCAGCACCCTGTGCGTGGCCGCATTGATGATCGCCAACTTCGGTCCGGCAGAGATGAACACCAGTCGGCCATCGGGCGTAAACTTGAGCCGGTTGGCGCCCGTCGCACCGGCTTGGATCGTATCAACGAGCTTCTTCGACGCGATATCCACCACCGCCACCGAACCGTCGGCGGGGCTTGCCGTCCACGCTTGCGTCCCATCCGGCGAAACATCGAACCCTTCATCGCGTACGCCCACCGGAATCACCGTCTCCAGCCAGTCGTTGCCGGGCGGCAAAATCGCCCCGTGGGGAACGCCCGCGAGCGTCTCGCCTTGGTGCACCGCATACTCGTCGATGATCGACATGGTGCCCGAGTTCACATTGGTCGTGATCACCTTCCGTCCACCCGGAAACACATAGATCATGTGCGTCCGGTTCTGCCCCGTTCCCATAATCCAATCGATCTTCTCGGTTGCTGGGTTATAGCGCGCGATGGCCTTGGCCACCTCTGCCGTGAACCACACCTCGCCATCGCGATACATGATCCCGTGCGGCCCGAGCAAAGCTCCCGTATCGATCACCGGCAGCGGTTTCTGCGCCACCAGGTCTACCGGCGAAATGGTGTGGTACGCGCCGTAGCCATAGTTCGTCACGTAAGCCGTCTTGCCGTCTTCTGACGCCGCCACTTCGTGCGGATCGTTGCCCACCGGGACCTTGGCCACCACGTTCAGATTCGAGGGATCCACAATGGCCAGCGTATGGTCAGTTTTCGAGAGAACCAGCAGCGCGGGGGTGGGAGTAGGTGTTTGCGCCACTAAACAACTTGCGGCAGCGGCAACCGACGCCGCGAGCACACGGCATAGACCTGGCCTCATGGCAAGACCTCCGGAGAATGAAGTATCCGAGCCATGAGCCTGTGCTCAACCCGGCTCCGGCCGGCGGAAAAAAGAATAACAGGCCTGAGAGCCTGTGACGAACTTTCGCGCGGATCGGCGCTGAGAGCCAATTCTCCTCAGACAGACGAATAAGAAGAGCCACACACCGAGTCCTCCCACGCGCTTTTCCTCCGTAGGGAGGATAGGCCTGCGGGTGATAAAAAGATCAAGGAAATTGACTCAGCTTGGCCAAGCTCGAAACGTAAAGCGACAATCGCGCCGAACTTCGTTCTCGGCCCTTACCTTCACCAATTCGGACTCCGCCACGCCTGGCGCGCTTTTCACGCGCAACGCCCCGCGCGGGAATTTTACTCACACTGTTTACGCGTACATATCCTTTTTCGTGGCAGGACCATCCGTGGCCGCTGGTTCGCTCGTGGTGTACCGCACGCGTTGCGCCGGTCGTCCCGGCTGCGAGTCGCGCAGCGCTTCCACTGCGGCCTTAAAGCTCGCCACCAGCGCCGAAATCTGCCGCACCGGCTTTTGCACCGTCTCGCTCACAAACGTGCCCGCCCGGTCCACGCCATTCAAAACTCCTGAGACCATGCCGTCCACCCGCTCGGCCTGATGCTTGACTCGGCCAGCAATCTCAACCACCGCCGAGCGCACTTCCGCGGTCTGCGCTCGGACTTCCTCCGTGAGGTTCGAAAGCTCCGAAGCGGCCTTCTCGATGTTTGGTCCCATGCGCTCGAAAACCGCACGTGCGCGCTCCACCACCGGCATCACCGCCGCGCGAATCTCTTCGAAACGCTCTTCCGCTCGCTGCGTCGCCTTGCGCATCACCGCCACCGCAATCAGCAGACCGATCGATTGCAGCAGCATCGCCAGCGCGATCACCGCAATTAACCCCGTCAGAACCCCCTCAAAACTGGACATCGAAATCACCTCACCCATCGCCACGCAGGTGCTCAAAGCAAGCCCTTCGCGCACCATCGCATTTCAGAGATCATGCAATCGAAAGCCGGGAATCCATCTCCATGCGACCAACAGGGAGCGGCGACCCTTTCCGGAAACACTCATGTATCAAGTATCTCTGAAAATGCCGTAAGCTGGCCCATGCCGCCTCTACCGAAATCAAGAACGGAGCCCGATCCGGAGGTTGCGGCGTATTGCCCGGAGCCAGCCCGCTTTAGCGATTGGACAACGCCCTAAGGAGAAGCAAGGGATGCTGAGCCGACGCGACCAATCCACCCGCTCCCCAACGACATGTTTTCGTCGTTGGGGCTATAAGGAGCGACGCCCTTGCACGACTCCGGCCAGCCGCCATGATTTCCTCAAGCGCCGGCGAACTCCCGCCTGCACGGATTCCTTGTCAGAGGCTTGCCGGGGTAAACCCGCACTGACATGGAAGCCGTGGGCTGCCGATCAATATTCGTGCGTTTCGCCTGCGTCGGGAGTTGCGGTCGAGGTCTTATAAGCCTGCCGGCCGGCATCCACGGCGCTGCCCACGCGACTAGCTTGATCCGTAACCATGTTCTTTCCCTTCTCGACAAACTCCTCCCACTGCGCACGTCCACGATCGATCACTTCCCTGCCGCGATCGACGTAGCCGCTCACCTGTTCCTTACTCCGGTCTACAAAAGCGTTCACCTGCTCCTTGGTCTTGTCCACCAGCGTGCTCATTCCTTCCGCAGCATCGCGGGTGCGCGCGCGCAAGTATTCAGTTCCCTCTCGTGCTCCGGTGCAGATGTCGGCGCGGGTTTCGCGTCCGCTCTTCGGAGCATAAAGAATGCCCACCAGCGCTCCTACGCCCAGCCCAGCCAGGAACCAGGCCAGACTATATGATTTGCTCTCTTCCGTCATGATCGAATCTCCTTTCGTAGAACTCAAAGGATGCCCGAAAATATCAAAGCAATCCAGTTTACCGCATTTCCTTCTCTCCCCGCCCAAACGTGCAAGAGGCCGCCGCGGGCACACGGGGGAGTGGTTGATTGCGGCAGCCTCCCCCCGCTTGGACGCCCGCCAGCCGCAGCGAGTTGTAAGCGCGGCGCCAACTCAGGACCATCGCCAATGATCGCAGAAACCGCTTCGGTTCATTCTCTCCAAGTCCACGCTCATCCCCCGCAGCCGCACGCGTGCGCCAGCACCTCCGCAAAGTGCATTGCCTTCCGGTTTGCGAATTGAGCGATCTGCTCCCGGCAACTGAATCCATCAGCCACCACCAGCGTGATCGGATCGGCCGCTTGCACCGCGGGCAGCAGCCCATCGTTGGCGATGGCCTTCGAAACTTCAAACTTCTCCGCCTCGAAACCGAATGGCCCCGCCATCCCGCAGCAGCCCGCCTGAATCGCCTCCACCGTCGCGCCGGCCTGGCGCAGCAGCGCAATCTCTTTCGATGGTCCACCGAAAACCGCCTTATGATGGCAGTGCCCATGCACCAGAATGCGCGCTCCGCGCAATCGGTCTGCGGCAAATCCCGGTCCCCGCGCAGCCAGCCAGTCGGCCAGCAGCCACACCTGCTCGCTGAGCGCCTTAGCGCGAGCGTCCTGGGGGAAAAATTCGAGCAGCTCATCTTTGAAGACACTGGCGCAGCTCGGCTCCAGGAAAATGAATGGCTTTCCCGCCTCAATCTGCGGCCCCACCGTGTGCAACACCGCGGCCAGGTAATCGCGCGCCGCATCCAGCAGGCCAAAATCGTACAGCGGCCGCCCGCAGCACACGTGTCCGCGCGGGACCTCCACCGCAAATCCCATCTCGGTCAAAACCGCCTCCGCCGCCGCCAGCGATTGCGGATAGTAGTAGTTGTTCCACGTATCCGGCCATAGCAGGACTTGCCGTCCAGGCGATTGCGCTTCGCGCGCTGGCGCATTAGGCCCCGCAGACTGGGAGTCACTTCCGGTTCCATTGCGCCCCAGCTTGGCTGCGGCCTGCATCCGTTGATAGCTCTTCGCCGCCAGCCGCGGCAGTCGCCGCTCCGGCGCGACGCCCGCAATCCGCTTTACCAGCCCGCCCGTCATCGGCCCGGTCAACAGCGCGTTGGTCAGCGCCGGCGCCATCGAGCCTGCCCGCGCCAGCCGGTCCGCAAATCCAAAAATGTAGTGCCGCAGCGGATGCATCCGCCCTTTGTACCGCTGCGCCAGAAACTCCGCCTTGTACGCAGCCATATCCACCTGCACCGGGCACTCCGTCTTGCAGGCCTTGCAGCTCAGGCACAAATCCAGCGCTTCGTGAACCGCATCGCTCTGGAATCCCTCTTCCTTCAGCGCGCCGGCCAGCATCTCCCACAGCAAATGCGCCCGTCCCCGCGTCGAGTGCCGCTCCTCGCCGGTCGCGCGATAGCTCGGGCACATCACCCCGCCCACCGTCTTGCGGCAGGCGCCCACCCCCACGCAACGCTCCGTCGCCCGCTCCAGCGACCCCTCGTCCTTGCTGAAAACAAAATGCGTCTCCAGCCCTCCGTCCGAGCGCGTGAACGGGCGCCCGTCCGCGTGCGGCGCCTGCCGCAAATTTTCCGTCGGCTCATACACCCGCACCGCGTCCGAAAGCTTGCCCGGATTCATGCGGTTCGCCGGATCCCAAAGCGCCTTGAATTCTCTGAAGCCCTCCACCAGCTCCGGTCCAAACATCTTCGGCCACAGCGCCGCACGTGACTGCCCGTCTCCGTGCTCGCCTGAAAGCGACCCGCCAAACCCGAGCACCAGGTCCGCCGCCCGCTCCAGAAATTCGCGAAAGTTACGCAATCCCTCCACCGTCCGGAAATCGAAATTGATCCGCGTGTGCGCGCAGCCCTGTCCAAAGTGCCCATAAATTGGCGTCTTGTAGTTGTAGTCGCTCATCAGCCGGTCCAGCCCGCGCAAATACCCGCCCAAATGCTCCGGTGGAACTGCCGCATCCTCCCAACCCTCATACGCATTCGGTTCGCCGGGCACAAACACCGTCGCCCCCAGCGCCGAATCCCGCACCGCCCAAATCCGCGCCGCCTCGCCCGGCGAGTAGATCCGCGCCGAAAGCACGTCCCGCCAGCTCTGCGCCTCCCGTTCCAGCGCCGCGGCTTTCTCCTGCGCCTCCGACGCATCCCACGCGCCTATTTCCACCAGCAGGAATCCGCCTCCCTCCGGCAGCAGCGCCACGTTCTCCAGCGACAGCCGCTTCTTCTTCATATAGCTCACCAGCAGTCCGTCGAACCCCTCCAGCCCGATCGGCTTATGCTGCAAAATCGCCATCACCGCGTCGGCCGCCAAAAAAGCGTCCGGGAAGGCCAGCACCACCAGCACCCGGTGCGGCGGGCTCGCCGTCAAATTCAGCGTCGCGCCCACCACGCTCACGCATGTCCCCTCCGATCCCACCAGCGCCCGCGCCACGTTGAACTTTTTCCCCTCCAGCAGCTCATCGAAGTTGTACCCCGACACGCGCCGCGGAATCACCGGATACCGCTCCCGCACCAGCGCCCCATATCGGTCGCGCAGCCCCTTCAATCCCGCGTAAATCTCGCCCTTGCGCCCTCCGGCGCGAATCGTCGCCTCCAGCTCCTCCGCCGTCGTCGGCCCCACCGTCATGCGCGTGCCGTCGTACAGCACCACGTCCAGCGACTCCACGTTGTCCACCACCTTGCCGCCCAGCAACCCGTGCACACCGCAACTGTTATTGCCGATCATCCCGCCCAGCGTGCACCGCGAGTGCGTCGCCGGGTCGGGCGCATAGGTCAGGTGATGGACTTCCGCCGCATCGCGCAGCCGGTCCAGCACAATCCCCGGTTCCACCACCGCCAGCTTGGCTTCGGGATTAATTGTCACCAGCCGGTTCATAGTCCGCGAATAGTCGAACACCAGCGCCACGTTCACCGTCTGCCCGGCCACGCTCGTGCCGCCGCCCCGCGGCAACACCGCCGCTCCCGTGGCCCGGCAAGCGGCGACCGCCGCTTCCACGTCCTCCGCATCGCGCGGATACACCACTCCCACCGGAAGCTGCCGGTAACTCGAAGCGTCGGCCGCATACAGCGCCCGCGAGCCAATGTCGAAATGCACCCCGCCCCGGACGCTCTTCCGCAGCAGCGCCTCCAGTTCCCGGTGCGCAGAAAAGCTCTCATGATCCAGCCG
>JASHUH010000387.1 GCA_030040115.1 Acidobacteriaceae bacterium
TCCGCGAGGACGGCCAGGCGCGCAACCGCACTCTGGCCAATCTCTCCCACTGGCCCGCCGCGCAGATCGACGCCCGGCGTATGGTGTTGAAGGGCCAATCTTCGTCGGCTCTTGCTGCCGGAGCGATTTGAGGGTGGCGGAAACGTCGCCTTTGCCGAGTTGTTCGACGGCGGACTTGAGCACCGGTTCTTTCCGGCGCACGATCTCATCGAGCCTTGAAGTACGCATTGCGGCTCGGGCAGGGTGCGAATTGGGAAAATGATCGTCGTCCCTGTCCGGAGCGACCCTCTAGTCAAAGACAAGAGCTACGCGGGCTCCGTTGGAACCTCCCACGGTGGAGGGTGGGCCACGCGAGTATCCACTTCATGCCTCTGAACATTGAGCGCTGGCGCATTCGGCAGGCGCAGAGATTGAAGTTGCCGATCGTTGGCAGGTCCAATAAAGGTTCAAGAAGGATTCCCTACGTCTTCTTTCAGTGATTTACGGCGACGTCCGTGCTTGTCCTCTAACTCGTTGAAAACATTAAACTCTAAGCTCTCATAATCTCAACTTCGCAGATCTATTCCCATTGATCGAATCTAGCATTGTTAGAGGTATTTCCGGTTGGTTCATTCAGCGAACTTCGCTCCGGGACTGGCGCCGCCTTTGTAATTTGACGCTTACGACAATCTCCCGCTCAGGCAATCGTGGCTATTACAGAGTTCACCTCACCTGAATAGTTAAATTCTCGCAACTGAAAGCCACGCTGATTTTGGGTCACTTACCGCACGACTGAAGTCGCACCCTCTCAAAACCGGACTTTCACCGCAGGCTGCTAAGGACGGATAGAACCGGCAATGCAAATTAGACCGCTTAGGCCTTTTGGAGCCCCGAGCGCCAGCAACCAGCTTTTGCGCCACAAGCCTTCTCAAGGCAGGGATCATTGCCCCGGGCGAGAGCTCCGCCGACCCCCGTAGAATCTAAGCGCCGAGATGGCTGAGTCGAGCAGGATAATGACAAAGAGGTCCAGATGGTTACCGCGGGGGCGATATCGTATCTAGACATGCTCTCAGTACACGAATCGCGGTTCGAGGGCGGAGCGGTGGCCGAAGTGGTGGGCCGGAGCGTTGACTTTGTATTCTTTCGTTGCATATGATCCTCTGTGCACGATCTGCGAATGTTTTAAATCACGATACCTAGCCTTTCCTCTCTGCTCGCTCAGGTTGAAAAAGCGCCGTAAGTTCAAGATGTGGCCGTGTACGACTATTTCGAAGTTTGCTTACAGAGGATGGATCGCATGAAATTACGCAGCACAAAGTTTTTCAGCTAAAGTCATGAGAGCACTGCCATGAAGAGACGGAATTTCCAGGATCGGTTTGACAGGCGAGAATTTATGGAAGCGGTCGGCGTGCTGGCGCTCGGCCTAGGCGCGGCTGCTTTGCTGGCTCCTGAAGCAGCGCACGCCGATGGCGAGATGGACCCCAGTTCGAAACCTTGGCGGGGTTTGTTTCCGATTGGGCAGACGCCGTTTACGGCGGACGACAAGCTCGATCTCGAATGTCTAGCCGCTGAGATTCGATTCTGCAACCGCAGTCGCATACCCGGCCTATTGTGGCCGCAGGGGTCCAGTGGATGGACGACACTATCCGTGCAAGAGCGGTTGGACGGAGCCGAGGCCATACTCGCCGCCGGCAAGGGAGGAAAGACCTCGTTGATCATTGGCGTTCAGCCGCTCGATGGCCATGTGAATACTGCGATTCGCTATGCCCAACATGCTGCAAAGCACGGCGCAGATGGATTGGTCTCCTTGCCTCCCGGCGTCGACAATGGCCACCCACCCACGAAGCTCACCGCTCAGGACTATCTGGATTATTACAAAGCCGTAGGCGCGGCGACAGACCTTCCCCTCATGGTGCAGAGCCACGGCGACATGAGCGTCGATCTGATCGTGATGCTCTATCAAGAGGTTCCCACACTCAAGGGCGTAAAAGATGAGACCGGCGATGTTCTTGCCCGCCTTCCGGAGTTCCGCAAACGGACGGATGGCAAATTGCGAGTCTTCGACGCCGACGGCGCAAACCTGATGCTGAATGGAATGACTCTGGGCTTTGACGGCTATATCCCCAAGACCGGGATTGCCGACGTTTCTCAGGCCGCATTCGAGCTTTGGAACGCGGGAAAGCACAGAGACGCGTTTGACATGTTCGGCAGGGTTCAGGCGTTTCAGACCATTCCCGGCGCAATGCAGTACGTTTTCACAGCGCGCGGTATCTTTAAGGAGACGACTACAGTTCGCGACGCCCACCGCATTTTCGGCGCCCACGGCATGACGCCAGACAACGACGCCCAGAAGGAATTCATCCGTAATGCGCTGCATGAATTTCTAGGACCTTATTTACGGGCATAGAGTTCCTTCGGAGCACTCGGGCGGAAGGAACGCATGCTGCTGTTCGTCGTCTGGATCAGGACATCGCAAAATTTTCCGTCGCGACGGCGCGCAACGTCCCTTCTTCCGATTGAGCAAGCTTACGAGCTTGAATAAGTCCCCGGCCTAATCCGTCTACTCTCGATCCATTGGGAAAGGAACAGCCCGTCGAGGAATGCAAAATTCTGTGCATCGTCTCCGAATGCAATCGATCCTCTGCGGCAAAAGTCTCCTCCTCATCTGTTTTCGCGGGAAGAACCCGGTCATGCAGATCGTTTGCGCGCCTTGGCGAGAACTTGACGCAGGCGATTGCCTACGATGAGCTCGTCGCCTGGCTGGAGGGTGAGGGACTTGATTTGCAGACGATTCGGAAGGTTTGCCGGTATCGGCTTGCCTGACTCAGTGAGTCCGATTCTCGCCAGTACACCTTCGCGATTGGCGATTGACGGCACCTCAATCCGAGGTTCGCCCTCCCGCAGCTGCTGGGCGCATTGATCCACCGTCAAGCCAAACTTCTGCTCGTCCCACGATATCGTGAGCAGGGGCCAACTGTCCTCCTCCTCCGGAGGCGGAGTCATGATCGTTGCATGGACTCCTGGTACTGTCTCCACTAATGTCGCGATCCGCTCCACCTGGCGTTGCCAGACTTTGTTAATGGCCGCATTGTCAGCCTTGGACCAGTACTCGACGGCTGCGAGGACTCCCATCATCTCTTCTTTACCGACCTTCATAGGCCGGCATATGGAGCCTTCCCAGGGATTGGTGTTGTACACGGCCGCATCGATCAGGTCCTTGCGGCCTAACAACACTCCGGAGCTTTGCGGACCACGCATGCCCTTTCCACCGCTGAAGCAATAAAGATCGACGCCCGTCTTCGCCAGGCGGGTGTAATTCGAAAATGGGGGGATAGCTGAAGCCTGGTCGAGCAGAACCGGGACGCCGGCGGGCTTGGAGATCTTGAGGATGCTCTGCAGGACTTCGTCCGTCCCCCAAGTGGTATAGATCATGGCGGTCTGCGACGTAATGGCGGATTGCAGATCGTTTACGGTGGGCGCGACGACCAGTTTGGCGCCGGTGAGCCGGATACAGCTGTCCCAACCGGACCGTTCGCCGAGGAGGATGACCTCTCCTTTCATGCCGGTGGTGTCGGGTAATTGGTAGATGTTTTTTGCATCCGAGCCGGCAATGCAGGCCGCAGTGGCCGAAGAGATGGAGCCAGCGGAGCCGGAGGTGACCATGGCGGATTCGGCGCCGGCAAGTTCTGCGAGGCGACGGCCGACGGCGGCCTGGAGCTCAAGCAGGTTGACAAAGTAATAGTGGGCGGCCTCGGTGGCCGCGCGCACCTCGGGCAGCTCGAGCGCGGCCGTCATGTTCGTCCAGGGCCCGCAGCAATTAATCAGCGGCCGAACACCTAAGCGCGTGTAGATGTTGTCCGAAAAGGTCCCTTTGGAAGTAGCGGACTTGGCGGTGGCAGACACGGTAGCGGCAAAGCTGCGCGCGCCGATGGTGGCAAAAAGAGGGGCCGCAGCCAGCAGTTTAATGAACGACCGGCGGTCACTCAGGTCATTGTGAAACTCCCGCTCAGGCATCATGTGTTCCGATTCCTCCTATGGACGACGAGGGCACATTTGAGGGCAATTTCGCGGTTGGGAGTGCGCACCCAAAGTGCTTTTTCGTTTTCTTGGACTTCCTGGTTTGCCTTTACGCTGCTGGATTCGCTTCGAATGGCTTGGAAGAAGTCGTCGGTTCAATCCCGACCAGCTTCACTAAATTAAATCAATGCTCTATCCGCCACCAACAACGGCAGAATTCGTGTTCCTTTCAAGATAGCTGATCCGGATGGGACGGTGGGGAACAATCATGGCGTCTTTTTCCGTGAAGACCAATCTTGTCTCTCAAGTGCGTAAGAAGTTCTGCTCATTCCTCCGATTGGCGACGAGGCGGTGGCAAACTCACCAAAACCTCGCCTAATGGTCCCCGATCCACCCCTTTGTCATCGACTAAATGCACCGATACCCACGAAATATTCGGTGGCGCGGGAATAGTCGTCTGCAATTGCACCTCTTGAGTGGGAATTACCGGCATGAGCTTCACCGTATTAGCTTCGCTGGTTCATTGTGGATGTGAACCTGGTTGATGATATGGAGGCGGCATTCGCCGCCGGGTGTGCAATTTGAGCTGTTACGGATAGATTCGCGAACGGCGCTATCAACACCAGACCGAAAAGAGCCTCCAGGCGCCGTGGGGCTCTCGCATAACTGCAAAGCATTTCTATCTCCCGGGCAAAGATACTGACCTATCGCATCGCGAGTGCGTTCAGGCGTCGAAAGCGATAGCTCCACCGTTTTCAAGATTACGGTTATTTTATGCCAAGGCCTGTTTACGCGCCTTTTCGAGCACCTGGCGCAGGCGGTTGCCCACGATGAGATCTTCGCCCGACTGCAGGGTCACCGAGAAAATTTGCACTTGGTTGGGGCCGCTCCAGTCCGAATCATAGAGTTTGTCGAAGTCCTCTCGCGCCAGGACCCCGCTGAAATTAAACCCTGCCCACACGTCGATGCGCGGATTTCCTTCGCGCATCTCCTTGGCGCATTGAGGAGCGGTCATGCCAAATTTCTTTGCGTCCCAGCTTACCGTTAATGTGGGATAACTGTTACCCTTCTCCGACGGAGGAGTCTCGATGTTTGCCTGGACTCCCGGCACCGTTGACACCAGCTTCGAAATACGATCCATCTGGCGCTGCCAGATGCCCCCCTTTGTGTATCCAACTTGAGGATTGGACCAGTATTCGACGGCGGCGAGGAGGCCCATGATCTGTTCTTTGCCGACCTTCATGGGCCGGCATATGGAGCCTTCCCAAGGGTTGTAGTTGTAACGGGCCGCCTCGATCAGGTCCTTGCGGCCCACCAACATTCCGGAGACTTGGGGGCCACGCAGGCCCTTTCCACCGCTGATGCAGAACAGTTCGACGCCCGACTTTGCCAGACGAGGAAAATTCGAATACGGGGGAATGTGCCCGGCCTGGTCCAGAAACACCGGAACACCGGCGGGTTTGGTGATCTTAAGGATGCTCTGGAGACGTTCGTCATCGCCCCAGGTGGTGTAGACCATGGCGGTCTGCGATGTGAGCGCAGCAGGGAGATCATCAACGGTAAGAGCGGTGATCAGTTTGGCCCCGGTGAGCCGTATGCAGCTATCCCACGGTGTGCGAGGGCCGAGCATGACGACTTCCCCCTTCATGCCGGTCGTGTCGGGCAACTGGTAAATGTTCTTAGGATCCGACCCGGCGATGCAAGCCGCGGTCCCCGCGGAGATGGCGCCCGCCGAGCCCGAGGTGATCATGGCGGCTTCGGCGCCGCACATTTGTGCGAGACGCCGGCCAGCGGCAGCCTCCAGCTCATAGAGGTCGACGAAATAGTGGGCGGCCCTTTCGCAAGCCTCGCGCACCTCGGGTAGCTCGAGCGACGCAGTCAGGTAGGTCCAGGTCCCAACACAATTAATCACCGGCCGAACGCCGAGTTGAGTATAGATATTGTTGGTGAAAGATTCACTGGAGCCAGTTGTTTTAGCAACTACAGTAGAGGCAAAGCTGCGCGCGCCAATGGAGGCAAAAAGAGGCGCCGCAGCCAGCAGCTTGATGAAGGACCGCCGGTCATTCACGTTGTTTTGAAGTTCTCGCTCAGACCGCTTCATGTTCCGATTCCCCTGGAAGCAATGGCAGTGTCGACCTACGCGGCTCGGCGCTTCCAGTGCTAGCCCATGCGTCGACGGTATGAGTTAATGCCTAGAATATTAACTTCAAGGCGACTTGCATGATGCGAGGGTCTAGTGCCGTTGTTACGGTACCGAAACTCCCACTGTTGATATTCCCCGCCGGATTTTCGAACTGCGCATGATTGAATACGTTGAAGGCCTCTGCCCGGAACTGCAGACTCGAGCCCTCGGTGATCTTCGTATTCTTCAACAAGGACATGTTGTAGTTATCGATGCCCGGACCGGAGAAGAAGCGGCGGCTCGCTGTGCCAATCTCGCCGAGCGTATCTACCGTGAAATGGGCGGGATTGAAGTAGGGCTGCCCCGATCTGGGATTCTTGTTGTAGTACAGGTTGCCTACGCCGGAAAGGTTTGGCTTAGTGTATGGGAAGCTGGTATCGCCTATGAGATCGCGATCGTCCGATTCAGAGAGTTGAACGGGCTGACCGGCTGCAAAAGTGTCTTGCCCCGCCAGTTGCCATCCGCCCGCAACTCGCTTGGCGAAATCGCCGTTGCTATGGGTCCATTGATCGAAGGGCAGGTTCACGGTATAGCTGGTGGCGATATCTTGCCGCAAATCGAAAGTCGACAAAGCCCAGGCCAATTTGGGGTTAAAAACGTAAGTTGAGTCAAATACGTCCGAGCCATTATCCATAGCTTTCGAGTACGTATAAGAAACCAGGAAGTTACCGTACCTAGTCTGATTTTTCAGGCTGGCCTGCAAGGCGTTGTACATGGAGTGCCCAATCGACGAGTAAAGCGCATTGGAGGTAAATCCAAATTCCCCAGTGCGAGGATCTACAGTCGAGTAAGGACGAGTCGTATTGATGACCGTTCCATTCGCCTCGATATATTGGAATTCTTCCAGGGTGGGGCCGCATGGCGTCTGGCCCGCGGCGAGGTTCGCAGGATTACTCAGATAGAGACA
Organism: Acidobacteriaceae bacterium; assembly: GCA_030040115.1. Lineage (GTDB taxonomy): Bacteria > Acidobacteriota > Terriglobia > Terriglobales > Acidobacteriaceae > Telmatobacter. The sequence continues at coordinate 7,086 of JASHUH010000387.1, forward strand.
GAGAGCCGGGTTTCCAGGGTTCGCTTCCTCGCCGGTAAGAAGGTGGTTCCCTAGCGTACCCACGTAGCTGAGACTGGCCACCGTGGAATTGCCGTACTGCCGCTGAATCGAAAACTCATACTGCTGGCTGTACGGCGTGGTGCTATGTGGCCAGTAGAATTCGGAGCCCCCGATCGGTTCCACTTGCGCCCAATTGAAGTTGGAATCGGGATGGGCTGGGGATACATTCTTGGGAGGAAAGGCGAAGGGGAATTTTACTCCTACAAATACACCGTTCGACCGAATCACATAGGGTCTATCCATCAGAGGGGGAGTGGCCTCGATCCAATCCTGGCCATAGGGGGCATCGCCGGATTCGTAGTAGGAAGTGGCATCCTCGATGCCCTGATAGAAGACGCCGTAGCCGATACGGAAGCTTGTCTTTCCGGCGCCGCCGAGGAGTTTTCCGAGCGCTCCGCTCCCACCCGCGGGCGCCCACGCGATTCCGACTCTTGGAGCAAAGTTGTGGTATTTGATCGGCGCCAGGGTCCGAGGAATTCCCGGATCGAGGGGCTCAACCTGCCCTTGCGGGCTGGTTGGGAAGGCCAGCGATTGCTCGCCGGGGTTAAATACTTCCAGCTTATTGGTTGCATCGTACCAGGGAGTGCTCACCTCCCAGCGCAGGCCATAGTTGATGGTTAACGTGGGCCGAACGCGCCAGCTATCCTGCGCATACGCTCCATAATAGAGATCCCGCGTATCGAGAATCTGGAAGCTCTGCTGACCAAATCCATCGGGAGCACCGATGAGATAGTCGACAAAATCTACGCCTGTTTCCGTGCCATTAAAGCTAAACGATCCGTTCGGGGTAGAGGGGTGACGCTGGTCGATCTGGTCGTAATGGAACTCTCCGCCAGCCTGGAAGGTGTGGGTTCCAACGACCTTGGTCCAATTGTCAAGAAACTGGAACGTGTTGTTGATCCCGTTCTGAATACTTGTGGAGGAGCCAAAACTGAAGGCATTGAACCCAAACATTGGAACTGCGGCGTCAGCAGGAAACACATTGCTGATGCCACCCACCGGCGTGCTGGTCCAGGGGGTGACAAATCCCAGAGAGGCGAGGGAAACTCCCAAGCCGCCTATGATCGTTCCATCAGTGCCCGTGACTCGTGTGTATACGATACGAGCATCGTTGACGATAGTTTTGCCGAAGGCTTTGGTAAGGCCTATATTCCCCATCATCGTATCGCCTATATTCCCCGCGGCAAAACCAGGGACGGGCACAGCGGTATAGGGGTTGATATTATTGAATTCATCCTTATAGAAGTAGACAAACGCCTCACCGAAGCGGGTGTTTGCATCCCC
>JASHUH010000388.1 GCA_030040115.1 Acidobacteriaceae bacterium
GGGATTCTTTGTTTCCGGCCACCCCCTCGACAAATACGCCGAAAAACTGCGCAACCTCACCGGCGTCATCACCGTTGCCGAGGCGCTCGAACGCAAGCCGCCGGAGCGGCGCTGGGGCGCGCAGTCCGATTTGGCCGACGAAATCCAGGTGGCGGGCATGCTGCACGGCCTGCGCGTGCAGAAAACGCGGCGCGAGCAGAAGCTTTACGCGCAGGCCACGCTCGAAGACGCCTCCGGAAAGATGGATCTCATCGCCTTTCCCCGCGACTACGAGCGCCTTTCCGCGCAGCTCAAGATCGAGGCCCCGGTGCTGGTGCGGGGTGTGCTCTCCGGCGAGGAGGACGCGGCGCCGAAGCTGGCCGTCAGTTCCGTGCAGGCGCTCGAAGATGTGCAGGTGAAACTTCCCGCCGGCGTGCGCATCCGCATCAACCTCGACCGCGCCACCGAAGACATGCTGGCGGGTTTAAAGTCCGCCGCGGACGCCGCCCCCGGACCGGGAAAAGTGATGTTGCAGCTCGAAAAGAAGGGCGAGTACGCGGTCATCCTCGAGCCCGACGGAATGAGCGTCGCCGCCGACCGCTCCTGGGTCGAGCGCGTCGAGGAGTTAGTGGGCAAGGGTGCGGTGCAGGCGGTGGGATAGAACAGCTATCAGCTTTCAGCCGCAACGCGTGCGAAATAAGAGCTGCGGTCAGCCCGCCGGGAGCTGGCTGAAAGCTGACGGCTAAAACGCGTAACCAGGTTTCAACGCACACTGATACACCGTGGATTTGTCGCCGTTTCTGCTGGTGCGCACCGTGCAGGTGGCCCAATCGAGATATACGTCGGGACCCACGGGAAACACCATCTGCTCCCCATTGATCTCCGCCTCAATGCTCACCCCTTCCTGAGTCGGCGGCAAGGTGAAGTTCACCGTGCGGTCAAAGATCACCGGATACGATTCGCGCACATTCGAAGCGATGGTGGTGTGGAACACTTCCGCCTCCAGCAGGAACGTGGCCGTGTCGGACCAATCCGTGGCCGTCACCACAATCGTGCGGCCGCCATGTTCCCACCCGCCGCGATTGATGCGCGTGAATGGGCAGGGCCCGGCGATACAGGAAGCGCGCACATCGCGAAACTCGTTGCCAAGACCGGCGTCAAGGGTTACAGAGCCTGTCGCCGCCTTCCAATCCCCGTCGGGCGAGCAAGGGCTCTGCTTCCGGCACGGCACGTCGCCTTGATTCACCGTCTGAAACGTCCTCACCAGGCTGCCCACGTTCTCCGCCGCCTCCGCGTTGACGGTGTAGCGGATGCGAATGTTCGAGACCACCGTAGGCGGCTTGTTCGAAACCGGAACCACCGCCGCCTGCGCCACCGGCCGCAATTCGGCGATAATCAGCCTTCGCGACGTGGACCGGAACGTCATCTGCAGGTTCAGGTTCAACGGCCGGTAATCGGGAGCGCGGACGTTCAGCTCTACAGCCTGTCCCGGCCAGATCACGTCGGGAAAGGTGATCCTGAAATATCCCGAATTATCCGATTGCGTGCTGGCGGATATGCCTTCGCGCGACGCGGTCACAATCGCCCCGGCAATGGGCGCCTCGTGGCGCGGATCCGTCGAGCGCTGCATCACGGCGCCTTGCAGGGTGGTCAGTTTCGGCTTCCATTGGTGGAAGCGCAGCACCACCACTGCCGCCGCACCCCCGATTACGGCGGCAATCACCCACAGGACAATGCTTCTTCGGCTCAACAACCCTTCTGCGCCCCTCTCCGAGGCCGTTGCCTCTTTTGACGCACCTTCGACCTCATTCGCTGTCCCTTGCGCCCCACCCCCCGCATGCGCCCGCTTACCAACCACCGTCTTTCCGCATCTAAACAGTCGCGGAATCGGCATCAGTCACTGGAGAATGGCTATAGATCCTACCCACTCATGAAGCGGCCGCAATTCGACAACCGGACCGATAGAAAAGGAGCCAGAAACTCCCGCCGCAAGCTGCTGCGCCAGATGGCCGGTCTCTCGCTGGCCTTGCCGCTGTCGCGCTTGCCGGCCCTGGAAACGCCTCTCGCCGACGAAGAGCAAAGCTATCCTCCGGCTGGTCCCGCGCCTTATCCCACGCCTGTTCCGCTCCAGCCGGCAGACGACGGTTTCCTTCAGGCGCTCGAGCAGGCCTGTTTCCTTTTCTTTTGGGAGCAGGCCAATCCCACCACCGGCCTCATCAAAGACCGCTGCAACGTCCGCGTCCAACAGGATACCAGCAACGTAGCCAGCATCGCCTCCAGCGGTTTCGGCCTTACCGCCATCTGCATTGGCGAAAAACGCGGCTTCATTTCCCGCACTGACGCCCGGCTGCGCGTCGTCAAATCGCTTTCCTATCTCTGGCACAAGCTGCCCACCCATCGCGGGTTCTTTTTTCATTTCGCCAACATCAACACCGGCGAGCGGGTGTGGGAGTCGGAGGTGTCCTCGGTTGACACGGCCATACTTCTCTGTGGCGTGCTCATGTGCCGCCAGCATTTTTTTGAAGACCGCGACATCAACCAGCTCGCCCACGCCATTTTCGACCGCGTGGACTGGACCTGGATCTCCGAAGATACGTCGATCTTATCCATGGGCTGGACGCCGGAGTACGGTTTCATCCCCTCCCGCTGGGGCTTTTACAGCGAATTGATGATGATTTACCTGCTCGGCATGGGTTCGGCGTCGCATCCGCTGCGCAGCGATGCATGGCTGGCGTGGAAGCGAACCATCTTCGATTATGACGGCCTGCGCTACGTGGGCTCTTTTGCCCCGCTCTTTGTCCATCAATACTCGCAAGCCTGGTTCGATTTCCGCAACAAAAAAGACCATTACGCGGATTATTTTCAGAACTCCATCGTCGCCACCGATGCGCACCGCCTCTTCTGCTTGTCCCTCAACGAGCAGTTCTCTGACTATAGCAACGCCTTATGGGGCATTACGGCGTCGGATTCGGTGCGGGGCTACGTGATCTGGGGCGGTCCTCCCGCCACCGGCCCCATCGACGGCACCGTCGTGCCCTGCGCGGCCGGCGGCTCCCTGCCCTTCATGCCCACGGCTGCCATGCGCGTCCTCAGAACCATGCACGACCATTACCCGAACGCCCGGTGCCGTTACGGTTTGGTAGACGCATTCAATCCTCTCACCGGCTGGTACGACACCGACGTCATCGGCATCGACGTCGGCATCACCATGCTCATGGCGGAAAATGCGCGCACCGCCTTCGTTTGGGAGACCTTTATGAAGAACCCCGAAGCGCAACGGGGCATGCAGATGGCGGGGTTCCAACCGTACACGCCGCCGCCGTCGGCTCAGGATTGATTTCGCCTTCCTCCCCCGCCGTCGCCGTAACTCCTCGAAAATCAAGCCAAAACAACGTCATCTTGGCCGCGCGCATCGCAATACCTAGTGGTGAAGCCGCAACTGCGGAAGATTTCGGGAGTTGGAAAACCGGGCGCGCATGTGTCTCAGAGAAGCCGGAGTGCGGAGAGTCGCCGTTGTGGTTGACTGAGGGAAGGCAGTCCGATAAGTTTCATTCAGGACAAACGCGCACGCCATGGCGCGCGGAAGGCTCTTGTCTGCACCACTGCCGGGGCGGGCTCGTCTCGGCGGACACAGACAAAAGCGGCCGTCCAACCGGAATCATCTTTCATTCGATTGCCATAACTCCTTGGTTGACCAACCGGCGGCGCGGGCGCGCCTGCGCCGGGCTCCTGCACAGCGGCGGAAAATCTAAAGGAAGTTATGTCCTCAAGCGCGGACCAAAGGAAAACCAGCGGCGATTCTCCTGAGGCGTTGGAGGGCGCCCGGCCCAACGGCGGCAGCGCCTGGGCCGACCGCGTGCGCGCCCTCAAGAATATTCCTCCAGTGCTGCATTTCGTCTGGGAGTCCGGACCGTCGGTGGTCTTCTGGAACATCGCCATCCGCATCACGGTGGCCTTTCTTCCGGTCGGCATCGGCATCATCGCCGGGCGCTACATCATTAACGGCATCAATAACATTGGCTTTCATCGCCCGCTGCCGTCGTACTTCTGGTATCTGGTGGCCGGCGAGGCGGTTTTGGCCATTCTGGTGGGCATCCTCTCGCGCGCCGTCGATTACTTCGACAACCTTCTTGCCGATCGCTACACGCATCACGTGAGCGTCGAGGTCATGCGTAAAGCCGCGGCGCTCGACGTCACCGTTTACGAGGACCCGATCTACTACGACCGGCTGGAGCGCGCGCGGGTGCAGGCCACCGATCGGCTGGCCATGATCCAGCAAATGGGCCGCCTCATCCAGCAGACCGTCACCGCTACTGCCTTTTCCGCGGTGCTCCTCTGGTATTCGCCCTTGCTTCTGCTTCTGCTTGTCGCGGGCGTTGTCCCCGCTTTCCTCGGCGAGAGCCACTTCTCGTTTTTGACCTATGCCAAAAACTTCCGCCAGACCCCCATACGCCGCAAAATGGATTATCTGCGCCAGGTAGGCGGCAGCAAGGAGGCTGCCAAAGAACTGCGCCTCTTCAACCTCAGCAAATATCTGACGCGTCGCTTCGAAAAGCTTTCCTATCGGATTTACGAGGAAAATGTCGCCCTCAACCAGCGGCGGCTTTTTTGGGGCGGTCTGCTCTCCATCCTCGCCCAGCTCGGCTACTATTCCGCCTACGTGCTCAGCATCTTTCGCACCATCGAAGGCCGCTACAGCATCGGCGACTTTGCCCTGATCACCACCGCCATCATGCAGGCCATGGGCAACATTCAGCAGGCCTTCTCTACGGCTTCCGGGGTCGCCGACCAGGCCCTGTTCCTCACCGATCTGCTCGCCTTTTTCGAGATGAAACCGCGCGTCGAGTCCAAACCCGGCGGATGGCCCGCACCGCGGCCCATCACCCGCGGCTTCGAGTTCCGCAACGTCTCCTTTGTTTATCCGGGGACCACGCGCGCCGTTCTCTCCAACTTTAATTTCACCCTTTCCACCGGAGAACGGGTAGCCCTGATCGGGGAAAACGGGCAGGGCAAAACCACCATCGTCAAGCTGATCGCCCGCCTCTACGATCCCACCGAGGGACAGATTCTGCTCGACGGCGTGGATCTGCGCGAGTACGACCTGGCCAGCCTGCACGCCGAGATCGGCGTCATTTTTCAGGATTTCATGCGCTATGAGATGACGGCTCGCGAGAACATCGCCATCGGCCGCGTCGAAGTGGACCATCCCCCGGAGGAGATCGAGTACGCGGCGGAAAGGAGCCTGGCCAGCGGCGTCATCGCCCGGCTCGCCGGCGGCTACGACCAGATGCTGGGCCGCCGCTTTGAAGGCGGCGTTGACCTTTCCGGCGGCGAATGGCAAAAGCTGGCCTTGGCGCGCGCCTATCTGCGTGACGCGCAACTGCTGATTCTCGACGAGCCCACCGCCTCGCTGGATGCGCGCAGCGAACTCGAAGTCTTCGAGCGCTTTGCTGAGCTCACCTTTGGCAAAATGGCGCTCCTCATCTCCCATCGCTTTTCGACGGTGCGTATGGCCGACCGCATCGTAGTGTTAGAGGGGGGCAAGCTCGTGGAAGAAGGCTCGCACAGCCAGCTAATCGCTTTGGGCGGCCGTTACGCCGCCATGTTTGAAATGCAAGCCGCCAATTATAGATGAGGAACCTATGGCTGAAGCCGCAATTGCATTCGATGAAGAAAGCCTGCTCGATCACCAGGAGATGGAACGCCTGCACAGCGCGGCAGCCGCGGCGGCGAAGTGGGAGGTGGCGCCGCGCCCCAAAACCCCTTGCGTGTTTCTGGCCCGGGTGAGCCAGGTTCGGCAAGCCCTGCGGCAGTTGGAAATCGATCTTGCCCGCCAGCCGATCGCCAAGGTTCCCGACGATCCCCGCCTCATTGCTTGGCGCTCCGCGCTGTTGGAACTGGGCGCGAATCACCGCCTCCTGCGCGTGGCCGTCAACTCCGCCGACGCCCGGCCCCGGCGCATTGCCCAGCTTCCCCGCGTGGTGCGCGCGGGTCGCCGCGAAGAGCCCCGCGCCGCCGCTGTCGCCGCCGCCTATTTTCGCGCCGTGGA
>JASHUH010000389.1 GCA_030040115.1 Acidobacteriaceae bacterium
GAGCCCGGTTGGGGCCACTGGGAGCTGTTTGGGATCGGGCGCTCCTTCCGCGATCGCCTTTATCCGTCGGGCTTCACTGCCGGCGCCGTAACGCCCTGTGGCGTGGCGCCCACTAGCGCGCCCTGCAACACAATAGCGTGGGGCGGCGGCGCGGGCGGCGGCTTCCGCGGTCCGCTGGTGGCCAATGACAAGCTCACCATTGGCCTCAAGGGCCTCTACGGCCAGGGCGTCGGCCGCTACGGTGACTCGACTATTGCCGATATCACCTTCCGTCCGAATGGCGCCATCTCTCCGCTGCACGGCTTCTCCGCCCTGAGTACGGTGGAGGCGAATCCCACCAGCCGCCTAATGCTCTACTTCAATTACGGCGGCGATTACATCGGCCGCGACTGGACTGTTGACACCATTGCAGGCGACCCCAACTTCGGCAAAGAAGTCGGCTACGGCGCCTACACTGCAAGCATGTACGGCTGCACCACCGAAAATCCATCCAGCTCGGCCAACGCCAGCGCAAACCCCGGCACGCCGAGCAACTGCGGCGGCAACAACAAGGACACGCAGGAGTTCACCGCCGGCTGGTGGTACAACTTCTATGCTGGTCCCGCGGGCCGCCTGCGTCAGGGCTTCCAGTACAGCTTGTGGCGCCGCGACCTGTGGTCCGGCAGTGGCGTCAATCCCACCACCATGGCCGATCAAAATCCCGGCGGCGGCGCCCACGGAAGCGACAACATGTGGTGGACCTCGTTCCGCTATTACCTGCCGTAAGCCCTTCGCCCTCCGACTTGGCAAACCAAAAAGGGCGGCCCGCAGATGCGAGCCGCCCTTTTCACCTTCGTGCCGCGAGACTCATTCCGCAGCGGTCGCTTCCACGGGTTTTGTCTGCGCCACCGTCCAATCGGGCGCGCCCACCTTGAACCGCGCAAACCGGCGCACAGTGATGTTCTCGCCCAGCTTAGCCACCTTTTGCGCGATGAGTTCCTTGACACTCACCGCCTGGTCCTTAATGAATGGCTGCTCAAGCAGGCAGACCTCCTCATAGAACTTCCCCATCTTGCCTTCCACGATCTTCTCGATGACCGCGGCCGGCTTCCCCGTGGCGGCCGCCTGCGCACGATAGATGTCTTTCTCGCGCTCCAGATCCTGCGCGGTCACGTCGTCTGGTTTCACGTAACGCGGATCGCTGGCGGCGATGTGCATCGCCAAGTCCTTGAGCAACTCCTGGAAATCGCCAGTGCGGGCCACGAAGTCGCTCTCGCAATTCAACTCCAGCATCACACCGATTTTGCCGCCTGCATGAATGTAGGACCCCACCGCACCCTCGTTGGTGGCCCGCGAGGCCTTCTTCTGCGCCGAGGCCATACCCCGCTTACGCAGCACCACGAACGCCGCTTCAGTATCGCTCCCGGCCTCCTGCAGGGCTTTGAGACACTCGCCCATGGGCGCGCCTGATTTTTCCCGCAAATCCTTCACCAATTTCGCATCAATCTTTCCCGTCACAATCGTCATCTCATTTCCCGGCTGACGCGCAGCCCCATCGTGGTTGTCGTTCGAAGGTAACGCCGCAATATTTCCAGCAAAAGAAAAGCGTGGCGAATCGCAGCGGCCACGCTTGTCTTTATATGCGCGCTTGAGCGCGCAGAAAAAGATCAGAGTGCACCCTCGGCTGCCTCGGCCTCTTCCAGGCTGGCAACCGCGGTTGGCGCCTTGCGAATGCCTCCACCATACGCTGATTCCATATCCAGATCCTCGGCTGCACCGGGCTCCTCGGCCAAGCCCTCCGTCGCGAGCTCCGTCGGCGCCGGCGCCTCTTCGACAAACGCCTTGTCACCCACCAGGTTCACGCCCTCGGCTGCCGAATCGGCGATCTTTGAAGTAAAGAGGCGAATGGCGCGCAACGCGTCGTCATTCCCCGGAATCACGTAATCGACCACCGTAGGATCGCAGTTCGTGTCCACCACCGCGACCACAGGAATGCCAAGCTTGCGCGCTTCCTTCACGGCAATGGCCTCGTTATTCGAGTCCACGACGAACAGCGCGTCGGGCAGCCGTTTCATGGCCTTGATGCCGGCCAGATTGGCTTGCAGGTGCTTGCGCTCCCGTTCCAAGCGGATCACTTCTTTTTTGGTCAGCAGGTCATAGCGGCCGTCGGTGGCCATCTCATCCAGTTCCTGAAGGCGTTTGACCGACTTCTGCACCGTCACCCAATTCGTGAGCAGCCCTCCCAGCCAACGCTGGTTGATAAACGGCATACCGGCCCGCGTCGCCTCTTCGGCCACTGCGTCCTGCGCCTGGCGCTTGGTGCCGACAAAAAGAACCGTCTTGCCCTGCGCGCAAAGGTCGCTGACGAATTTCGACGCCTCCTTGAAAAGCTTGAGCGTCTTCTGCAGGTCGATGATGTAAATCCCGTTCCGCTCGCCGAAGATATACTCCTTCATCTTCGGATTCCAGCGTTTGGTTTGATGCCCGAAGTGAACACCTGCCTCGAGCAGCTCCTTCATGGTGATGGTCGCCAAAGTCCCTCCTCTGTGATTTGCATTCCGGCCGAGCCGGAATTGATGCCCCTTGCGGGGAGATTTGAAAAATCAGCTCCCAGCCGCCAGCTCTTCTTTGCCGGAGCTCATTTATCGGGAGTCCGATACCGCCTGACCAAGCAAGGAAAAACTGGAAACTAGGAGCTAGAAGCTAGCAGCTTGCGAAGCGCTTTAGCGCTTCGAGAACTGGAACCGCTTTCGGGCGCCCTTCTGGCCGTACTTCTTGCGCTCTTTCACCCGCGCATCACGAGTGAGCAGGCCTTCGGCCTTCAGCGTTTTGCGCAACTCAGGGTTGAATTCGATCAAGGCCCGCGCCACGCCCATTTTTACTGCGTCAGCTTGCGCAGCCACCCCGCCGCCAGTTACGGTTGTCACCACATCGAAACTCGACGCCAGATCGGCCGCGGCGAGCGTGCGCTTGGCCGAAACCCGCTGCTGCTCGGTAACAAAATAGGCCTCGAACGCCTTGCCGTTCACTTTCCACTCGCCCGTACCAGGACGCAGAAAGGCGCGCGCGATCGCCGACTTGCGGCGTCCCGTCCCGTAATACTGCACCAAATCCGCCATTTCTCTCTAACTCCTGCTTCAGCCTCTAGCTTCTAGCTCTTCCCGCGAAAGGAGCCTTCTCCACCATCCTCAACCGTTCCTCCGGCGAGAACAAGCCAGGAGCTGGAAGCTAGCAGCTAATCGCTGCCTTTACAATTCCACCGGCCGCTGCGCCTGGTGGGGGTGTTTGTCGCCGCTGTAGACCTTCAGCTTCGAGCCCATCGCCCGGCCAAGCTTGGTTTTGGGCAACATGCCCTTGATCGCCTCTTCCAGCACCTTCTCTGGCCGGCGGCTAAGCAGCCGTGTAAAAGACTCCTCTCGCAGTCCGCCGGGAAAACCCGTATAGCGCCGGTAGATTTTTTTCTCATTCTTCAACCCGCTCAGTCGCACTTTTTCAGCATTGATCACAATCACATGATCGCCCATGTCGAGATACGGCACATATTGGGGGTTGAGCTTGCCGCTCAGAATGCTTGCGGCCTTGGCGGCCAACCGGCCCAGGGTTTGCCCGTTCGCGTCCATCAAATACCATTTGCGGACAATCTCTTTGCCGCTCGGTACAAAGGTCGACATCTCGCTCCTGTTCCAAAAGGCCCGGCGCCAGCCTGCGAATCCAGCCGGCCCCGCAGCCCATGTCGCAACATTTCCACGCCCCGCGCGTCGGTCTCTACGCAAAGCTCGCGCGGGCGCTCATTTACCCACTGCCAAACAAGCCTGTTCGGGTGAGAATTGCGGTTTTCGGCTTCGCCGGGCCCCTGATTGATCGCCCCGCAGCCTCTTGCCGAGTCCAAGCGCAAATGCGCACTCCACGGCCTTAACACCGCGCAAGGTCTTCAGAATACGGGAAAACCGGGCCGGAGTCAACGCGAACCTCAGCCTGTCGAGGGCGGAACATCCTTAGAAGCCGATTTTTTCGAACAGACGTGATTTTTCTCCGACCGCCCAAAACTGCTAAAGCCGCTTGATGAATGCCAGCGCAGCGGCCAGTTGCGGAAACCGCGCTTCCTCGGCCTTGAACTCTTGTGAGTGAACGCACCGGCGCAGCCCGCGCATCTTCACCGGGTGCTTCAGGTGCAGCATCTCGTGGTAAAGCAAGTATTCGATGGCATATCGCGGACTCGAAGGCCGATCAAAGACCCTGCTCACCACAATAGTGTTGTGCGCCGCGTCATAGTGACCCAGCGAGCGCTTGGCCAATTGCTCGCTCCAGGTAAGCTCGGGCCGCCCGAGCAGCCCGCCAAAGAAGCGCATGTTGAGCGAATCGAATACTTCCTCAAGATGGTAATAGCGGCCCTCCGGTCCAGAGTACCGTTTGCTGCCGCGCGCATGCCGAATCAATTCGGTCTGCCGGGTGACGGCTGCGCTCGATGCAAAGCGCTTGAAGCGCAAATTCTGCCTTGGGTCCACTGGCTTCCCATAGAGCTTGGCCAGCAGGATGTGAGCAATGGCGTGGATCACCGTTTCCGGCGCCCCCTCCAGCAAATCCGAGAGGCTCACCAGGACTTTTCCGTCTCGCAAACGGATGGTGGTGTTTAACGAAGTGAAGCGGCGGAAGCGCACCACGATAGGCGGCATGGGCGCCCGCGGGCGCAATGCCCGATACTCCTCCTGAAAAATAACAACAAATTCGGGGATCACCAACAAGGAGGATAACAGGCCCGCAACGCCGCAATGCAGCGCCAATCAAGCCAATTCCCTGCCCCGCGCGCTCATTTACCCTCCGTTCGCCACGCTTTTTCGCGCGCGGGTTGGCCGTCTTCACGGCTTACCCCATCTAAGCAATCTTGGGGAAGGCAGGGATTGTGGCGGAATCCGCGGATCAACTCTCGGCCGCTGGCAATGGCGCACGCCGGCGGCGCTGGTTCTGGATGCTCATCGCGCTTTCTCTTGCGATTGGCCTTTTCATCGCCGTTGAGATTGTCGCGCATCGCGTGGAACCGGTTCTGAAGGCGCGAGTTGCCGACGCACTTTCCGAAGACTTCGATAGCCGAGTTCAGCTTGCGTCCTTCCACGTCTCCATCACCCACGGACTCCATGTCTTTGGCGGCGGCCTCGTCATTTATCCCCGGCTTTTCGTCATGCACGAGCCCATGCTCGCGGTAAAGCAATTCTCCTTTTACACCCCATGGAAACAGTTGTTCCATCAACCAATGCATATTGAGCAAGTGGACCTCAGTGGTCTTGTGATCCATATTCCGACCACGATGGAACGCAACAACTCACCCCAGCCGCAGCGCAAGGGGGCCCACAACGGCGGGGGAGTCGTAATCATTGTGAATAGGTTGGCCAGCACCGATGCAAGGCTGATCATCGACCCCAATAAGCCGGGCAGCGAGGGACTCCAGTTCGATATCCGCAAGCTGCAACTTACAACCGTCGCTCCCCACCAACCGCTGAAATTCCGCGCCGTGCTGATCAATCCAAAACCGGTCGGCAATGTCCAATCGAGTGGCGTCCTGGGTCCATTCCGGCCGGATGACCCCGGCGAAACGCCGGTTCGCGGAACTTATTGGTTCCGAAACGCCGATCTGGGAACTCTGAATGGAATCGCGGGAACACTGTCTTCCCAGGGCAATTATGAGGGGACCCTTCAACGCATCAATGTGGATGGTAAAACCGTTACGCCCAACTTTCGCCTGGAGATTACAGGGCGTCCTGTGCCTTTGAATACAACTTTTCACGCCATAGTGGACGGGACGAATAGTGACACTTGCCTGCAGTCTGTCGTCGCGCAGTTGCTTGATTCTCGCATTGTCGCAAAGGGCGACCTGGTTCGTGTTCCCGGGCGTCCAGGCCACGACATTCAATTGAATGTAATCGTCGGGCCCGCGCAGATTCAGGATCTGCTGGCGCTGGCGGACAA
>JASHUH010000390.1 GCA_030040115.1 Acidobacteriaceae bacterium
AGGCGGCGTGGCTGAGGGCGAAGTGAAAGACAGCTTTCAGCCCTCAGCTATCAGCTTTTAGCTCAGCCTTCTTAGACGATCGGCTTCGACAAGTATCGGAACCAACAAGCGATTTCATACTTTCTCTATGATTCACGGCGATAACGGCAGCATGAAGAAGCTGGTAGCTGAAAGCTGACGGCTGACAGCTCGGGAACGACGAGGACTCATGACGATCGAAGGCAAACGACAGAGCGTTTCATTGACGGAGGGGCCAAGCCGCGCAGCGGCGCGGTCATTTCTGCGCGGGGCGGGATTCTCGAAAGAAGATCTTCATAAGCCGATCATCGGGGTCGCCAATACGTGGTCGGAGATCGGCACTTGCAACATGCACCTGCGCGACATTGCCGAGGCGCTCAAGGAAGGCATTCGCGAAGCCGGCGGCACGCCCATGGAGTTCAACACCATCACCATCCACGACGGCATCACCATGGGTACGCAGGGCATGAAAGCGTCGCTGGTGAGCCGCGAGGTGATTGCCGATTCCATCGAGCTGGAGGCGCGCGGCAACCTGTTCGACGGGTTGGTGGGCATTGGCGGATGCGACAAGAATATGCCGGGCATCATCATGGCGCTGTGCCGGCTGGATATTCCGGGCATGATGTTCTACGGCGGCTCGATTGCGCCGGGCAAGCTGAACGGAGTGGATATTACGATCCAGAACGTCTTCGAGGGCATCGGCTCGTATGCGGCAGGGCGCATCGACGATGCGGGACTGGAGGCGCTGGAAGCGAACGCCTGTCCCGGCGCGGGCGCATGCGGCGGCCAGTTTACGGCCAACACGATGGCCATGAGCGGCGAGATGCTGGGCATATCGCCGCTTGAGCTTTCCGGCGTGCCCGCGACGGCGCCCAACAAGCGCGAGGCAGCGCGCGCGGCCGGGCGCATGGTGATGGACGCGGTGCGCGCCAACCGGAGGCCTTCGCAGATTATCACCCGCAAGTCTCTCGAAAACGCGATTGCCAGCGTGGCGGCGAGTGGAGGATCGACGAACGCGGTGCTGCACCTGCTGGCCATTGCGCGCGAGATGGGCATTGCGCTGAGCATCGATGACTTCAACCCTATCTCCGATCGCACGCCGTATATTTGCGACCTGACGCCGGCAGGCAAATACATGGCGTGGCACTACCAGGCCGCGGGTGGGTCACGCCTGCTGGCCAAGCGCATGATCGACGCCGGCTTTGCCGACGGCTCGGCGCAGACCATCAGCGGGAAGACGCTGGCCGAAGAAGCAGCGCTGGCGAAGGAGACTCCGGGCCAGGACGTGATTTATACCTTCGAGAAACCGATCAAGCCCAACGGCGGATTGGTGATTCTGAAAGGCAATCTTGCCCCCGAGGGTTGCGTGATGAAGATCGCCGCGGCCGGGCGCTACGAACATCGCGGGCCGGCGCGGGTCTTCGATTGCGAAGAGGATTGCTTCAAAGTTGTCCAAGCGGGCGGCATTAAGCCCGGAGACGTGGTGGTGATCCGCTATGAAGGGCCGAAAGGCGGACCGGGCATGCGCGAATTGTTGCAGGTGACGGCGGCCATCAGCTCGAATGCGGAACTGAGCGCGCATGTGGCGCTGTTGACCGATGGGCGCTTCAGCGGCGCGACGCGCGGCTTTACCGCCGGGCACGTGGCGCCGGAGGCGTTTGTGGGCGGGCCGATTGCGGCCGTGCGCGAAGGTGACATGATTCATTTCGATGTAGGCAGGCGCACGCTGAATGTGGAGATCAGCGACGCGGAGATGAAGGCGCGGCTCAAGGACTTTAAGCCGCCGGCGCTGCGCTGGCCCAAGGGCGTGTTTCGGAAATATGTGGATCGGGTGAGTTCGGCGTCGCAAGGGGCGACGACGTGAATGCAGGTACTAGTTATCAGCTATCGGTTATCAGTTGGTTTCCGATAATCAAGCTGAATGGTATTCGATTGAGTTCCAAAGCCGTTCAGGGGTTAAGACGAAACAGCGGACTTAAGTAAGGAGAGGCTGACGGCTGAAAGCTGAAAGCTAGCTTCTTAAGGAGCGGCACATGGCAAGTAAGGGAAACCCAAAGGGACACGCACACGAAGCGAACGGTAGCGCAGCGGCGCCGGGCGCGAACGCGCACCTGCATCCGCCGGCGCGACTCACCGGCGCGGAGATCCTCTGGGCCACGCTGGTGGGCGAGGGCGTCGACACGGTCTTCGGCTATCCGGGCGGGGCGATTCTGCCGGCGTATGACGCGCTGCGCAAGTTTCCCATTCGCCACGTGCTGGTGCGGCACGAGCAGGGGGCGGCGCACATGGCCGACGGCTACGCGCGCGCATCGGGCAAAGTGGGAGTGGCCATCGCCACCAGCGGGCCGGGCGCGACCAATCTGGTCACCGGCATCGCCACAGCCATGCTCGACTCGATTCCTATTGTGTGCATCACCGGGAATGTGCCGAGCAAGGTGCTGGGCACCGATGCGTTTCAGGAGGTGGACATCACCGGCGTGACGTTGCCGGTGACCAAGCACAATTTCCTGGTGAGCAAGACCGAGGACCTGGCGCAGACGCTGCGGCACGCGTTCCAGATTGCGCGCTCGGGAAGGCCGGGGCCGGTGCTGGTGGATATCACGAAGGACGCGCAGCAGGGCTCGGCGGTGTTCGATTTTGAAGTGGCCAAGCCGCGGCCTTATCGGCCCCACCCGATGCTGCGCGTGGAAGAATCGGGTTTAGCGCAGGCGGCGGAGCTGATTCGCAATGCTAAGCGTCCGGTGATCCTGGCCGGGCACGGGGTGATGGAATCGGGGGCCATGGAGCAGGTGCGCGCGCTGGCGGAGCGGGCGCAGATCCCGGTGGCCTTGACGCTGCTGGGGCTGGGCGGATTTCCCGCATCGCACCCGCTGAACCTGGGCATGATGGGTATGCACGGCGAAGCCTGGGTGAACCACGCCATTCAGGAGGCGGACCTGCTGATCGCCTGCGGCATGCGCTTCGACGATCGCGTGACAGGCAAGCTGAGCGAATATGCGCTAAAGGCCAGGAAGATCCACATTGAGATCGATCCGGCGGAAATTAACAAAAACGTGAAAGTGGACGTGGCGCTGGTGGGCGACCTGCGCGAAGTGCTGGAAGAACTGCTGCCGCGCATTGCGGGCCGCGACGGCTCGGCGTGGCTCAAGACTATTGAGGCCAGCAAAGGCGCGGTGGCGGTGCGCGACATCAAGAACCTGCCTGACCTGGGGCACCTGTATGCGGCGCACGTGATGCACGACTTGTGGCGCATCGCGGGCAGCGACGCCATCGTGGTCACCGATGTGGGCCAGCACCAGATGTGGGAAGCGCAGTACTTCCACCACGGGAAGCCGCGGACGCTGATCACCTCCGGCGGCTTGGGCGCCATGGGTTTTGCGCTGCCTGCGGCGATCGGGGCCAAGTTCGCCTGCCCTGACAAGGATGTGTGGGTCATTGCCGGGGACGGCGGCTTCCAGATGACGGCGGCGGAACTTTCCACCATCGTGCAGGAGAAGCTCAAGATCCATATCGCCATCATCAATAACGGGTATCTGGGCATGATCCGCCAATGGCAGGAGTTCTTTTACGAGCGCAATTACGAAGCGGCTCCGCTGGTGAGCCCGGATTTTGTGAAGCTGGCCGATGCGCACGGGATTCCGGGCCGCGCAGTGCGTACGCGGGCTGAGGTGGCCCCGGCCGTGGAGGAAGCGCGGCGCGCGCCGGGAGCGTTTCTGCTGAATTTCCTGGTGGAGAAGGAAGAATCGGTGTACCCGATGATTCCCGCCGGGAGCGCGCTGCACGAGATGATTCGCCGGCCCGGCAAGCGGGCGAAAGATCCGCTGGAAGAGCGGGCGGAGGATTGAAGACAGTTTCCAACTACTAGCTGCCTTTGGGTAGCGTGGGCGACGGCGGCATCCCTGCCAGGTTTGCTGGAGAGAATAGCCTTAGACATCACGTTGGCGGACTAAATAGGCGCAAGCACGCCAGCAGTTACAGGCTAGGGGCTAGGAGCTAGAAGCTAGGAGCTTGCTTTTATGCTGCACACATTTGTCGCTTACGTGGAAGATTTACCGGGGGTGCTGACGCGCGTGGCTTCGCTGTTCCGGCGGCTGAACATCAACATCCACTCGCTGACGGTGGGTCGTAGCGAGCGGCCGGGGTTGTCGCGGCTTACGCTGGTGTGCGAGGCTTCGGGAGAAGCCGGGCATCGCATCCGCGCCAGCTTGTTTAAGCTGGAGAACGTAGTCGATGTGGACGACATCGCGCAGGCGCCCGCGGTGACGCGCGAGCTGGCGCTCATTAAAGTGGCCGCGACGCCGCGGAATCGCGCGCAAATCTTCGACTTGGTGGAGGTGTTCCGCGCCCGCATTGTCGATCTGACCTCGGAGTCCCTGATGATCGAGATGACCGGCGTGGAGAGCAAGATCGAAGGGCTGATCGAGGTGCTGCGCGAGGACGAAGGACGGATCCTGGAGATTTGCCGCAGCGGCAAAATGACCATGCGGCGCGGGCATCACGTGAGCAGCGTGCTGCGCGCCATGGGCGCGGGGGACGCTGAAGAGGCGAGGGAAACCCAGGAGAACGCCGTGGAATCATGAGGGCGAAGTTCGGCGCAATTGCCAATCGCGCGCTGAGCTTCAACAGGGGCTACATGCGCCTTCGGCTTGGGGAAAATATCTCACCGGTTCGATGAGAAACACCAAACTTGACGGAAAAAGGACAAACAGAAAACATGGCTACGACATATTACGATCGCGACGCCGACCTTTCCCTGATTCAGGCCAAGAAGGTGGCGATTATCGGTTATGGCTCGCAGGGACACGCTCACTCGCTCAACCTGAAGGACTCCGGAGTGCAGGTGAAGGTGGGCCTGGCGCCGAATTCGAAGTCGATTGCCAAGGCGCAGAAAGCCGGCCTGGAGGTAACCACTCCCGCCGAAGCCACGAAATGGGCTGACGTGGTGATGATCCTGACGCCGGACCAGACCCAGGCGCAACTTTATGCGAGCGAGATCGGGCCGAACCTGAAGCCGGGTTCGCTGCTCATGTTTGCACACGGGTTCAACATTCATTTCAAGACCATCGTGCCCGATAAGGGAATCGACGTGGGACTGGCGGCGCCTAAGGCGCCCGGCCATCGCGTGCGCGAAATCTTCATGGAGGGCGGCGGCACGCCGGGACTGATCGCCGTGCAGCAGGACGCAACCGGGAAGGCGCATGCGCTCACGCTCAGCTATCTCAGGGGGATCGGCTGCACCCGCGCCGGGGTGCTCGAAACCACGTTCAAAGAAGAAACGGAGACGGACCTGTTTGGCGAACAGGCCGTGCTCTGCGGCGGCGTGAGCGCACTGGTGAAGGCGGGATTCGAGACCCTGGTGGAAGCCGGGTATCAGCCGGAAAGCGCGTACTTCGAGTGCTTGCACGAGCTCAAGCTGATTGTCGATTTGATGTATCGTGGCGGGCTGGCGTACATGCGCTATTCCATCAGCGACACGGCCGAGTACGGCGATTACGTTTCCGGTCCGCGAGTTGTCGGGGCGGAGAGCCGCAAAGCGATGAAGGAGCTGTTGACCGAGATTCAGAACGGGACCTTCGCCAAGCGCTTTCTGGCCGACCAGGCGAGCGGGCGGAAGGAGTTTCTGGCGTTTCGCGAGGCGGAAGCGAAGCATCCGATCGAGATTGTGGGCAAGGCACTCCGTGCTCAGATGCCCTTCTTAGATCCGGTCACCGTTGAAGAAGTGGCGAAGACGCGGTGAACGTTCTGCGCAATACAAGCATCGGGTCCTAAGAAGCGTGCGTTGCAGGGCCCGCTTATTATTTGTCGATGTTTAGGATAGTTGGTTCGGCATCGCTCTGAAAAGGTAAGTTGTACTTTTGGCCGATGGAAAAGCCATCGACGTCCGTCGGTGGAACGAAGAATTCCTCTGGCCTTTGCGGGTTATAGCGCACTGAGATCTTACGTCCGACGAGAGTTTTCGGCGAACGATCGCCTCCATCATCCGTGCAAGAAACTCTCAATCTGCCAGAATAGTACTCAATACCTACTCTGTAGGAGAAATCTCCGACCGGGTGTGCAGTTGAGCCGCGCCCCTGATAAGTGATTTCGGTGTTGACTGACTGGATTGTGCCCTCGGCCATTGGCCATTGCTCCATCTTGTTCGGGTGTATCTGCTCCCAGACGATCCAAACTACGATGATCGCCAGTGCACCTACAAAGAAGAGCGCAATCAATCCAACCGTTGGAATTATCGCCAACATCGTAACAGCGCCGGGTGCCTCGGGGCCACGTTTTTGGGACCTGGGAGATCAGAGACCATTACCCTGCCTTTCGCGGTTTCCGCTCCGCTGCCAATCGCTCTGCCAGAAATACCTTGAGCAGCGACTGGTAAGGCACATCGCGCTGGTTGGCGAGGATTTTCAGGTCCTCGATCATCGCGACGGGCAGGCGCACGGAGATGGTGCGCAGCGTCGGCCGCAGATGGGGGAACTTGGTGCGCCTTGCTTGCGACCAGTCCAAATATCCGGTCGAATCGGCTCCCGGGCCGCTCGAGGACCAGAACTCGAACTCTTCGGCTTCATTCTTGAATTTCGGAATGGATTTTTCATGCGCCACGATTGAATTTTACCGCCGGCGATCGGCTCTTTAGCAGACAGCGAATAGCTGGAAGCTGGTTTCCTACCGCGTCTTCGCCACATCCTGCACTGTCGCGGCTCGAACAGGGTGATTTCATCTTCCCTTTCTATTTGCTGCGTGACCGACAGCCGCTTCAACCCTGCCCTGGGTTGATTCCGCGCCAGCCCAGCTCCACAACGCCCGGCAAACGCTCGAGTTCGGCCACGATCGCGGGCACCGCTCCGCTGCCCTTGGAAGACGGCCACATCAGTTCGCAGTCGTATCGGCTCCGGTGCTCGGTGACGCAATTGGTCACCGAGATCGATTTGATGTGAAAATGAGCCGCATTGAGCCGGTGGCGCAGCTCTTCCGGCGTAAGCCGGCCCTCCGCGATCTGAAGGGTGAGCTCGGCCATCTGGTAACGCTCCACTTTGGCTTCGAGCCCGCGCAATCCCCACAGCACCAGGAAACCGATGACAGTAGAAGTCGAGCCGAGGATGAGCTGGCCTCCGCCGAGACAAAGCCCCACCACGGTGGCAAACCATAGCGTGGCCGCGGTGGTAAGGCCCAGCACCAGCTCGCCTTTGCGAATAATGGCGCCCGCGCCAATGAATCCGACGCCAGTGAGGATGCCCAGCGGCAGGCGCATCAAATCCATGACCGCGAAGGAATTGGGCGGTTTGCCGTTGGATTGCATGAGCAGATTCATCTGGATCATCGCGACCGACGCGGCCAGCGTCACCAGCAGCGTGGTGCGCATTCCGGCGGCGTGCCCGGTGCGGCTGCGTTCGGCGCCCAGAATGCCGCCGGCCAGGACCGTCAGCGCCAGGCGGAGAGCGATGGCTTGCCAGTGAATCTCCGGCGGCATCCATACTTGGATTCAGGAAAAACCGAGCCGGATGTCGCGGCGAGGGCGAACACGCTCATTCGAAGGGTCACACACCGTAGAGGGCCACGACTCCGTCGGCCCAAGCCGGAAATCACGCTTCAGCGGATTTGGGGCGCAGAGCCCATTTCGATTCCTCCTGGCCCCGAATGCCGAGCGCCATTCCTGTAAAATCGTCCTGAAACACGCCTCGGCAGGCTCGGGAGTTCCATTGCTCTATTGGTTGTTGTACGAAAAGTTATTTCCGTTCTTTCATCCCTTCCGGATCTTCCGATATTTGACGTTTCGCACTGTCTTTGCCTCGCTTACGGCGCTTTTGATCGCGCTCTTTATCGGCCCTTACGTGATCCAAAAACTGCGCGAGTTTCAGATCGGGCAATTTGTGCGCGAAGACGGGCCGCAGTCGCACCTGAAGAAATCGGGAACGCCGACCATGGGCGGGGTGCTGATCTGCATCGCAATTCTGCTGCCCACGGTGCTTTGGTCTGACCCCGCCAATCCACTGGTGTGGATCACGGTGTTCTCGACCATGGCTTTCGGCGCCATCGGCTTTGCCGACGATTACACCAAAGTGGTCAAGCGGCGCAGCTTGGGCCTGACGGCCCGCGCCAAGCTGATGTGGCAGGGTCTGGTGGGCGCGGTGGTCGCGGTGGCGCTGGTGGTGCTGGACCAGTTCAAAATGTTTTCCACGCGACTGTCAGCGCCATTCATCAAGAGCTGGCGGCCCGACCTGCTG
>JASHUH010000391.1 GCA_030040115.1 Acidobacteriaceae bacterium
CAGACGGCGAAGGGGCGGCCGAGCATCCAACGGGCGCGGCGAACATCGCCGGCGGCGATGAGAGCGCGGATGGCGGAGCTCGAGACTTCGAGGCCGTGGACGCGGACGGCGCTGTGGACGCAGACGGCGAAACCGAACTCAGCGCCGAGGGCGGCCAACTCCTCAACGCCGGCTTGGGCTCCGCGGCCGAAGTGGAAGCTGCGGCCCTCGTGGAGGCTGCGCGCGGCCAGCTTGTCGACGAGAATCCGCTGCGTGAACTCGTGGGCGGTGAGGGTGGCGAGCGAGGCGTTGAAAGGGAGCACGAGCACGGCGTCGAGGCCGGTTTGAGCGAGGAGATGGAGGCGCTCGGGGAACGGGGCGAGCAGCCGCGGAGCGTGGGCGGGGCGAAGGAACTGCTCGGGGTGGGGATCGAAGGTAACGGCGATGGCGCGGGTTTGTGTGTTGCGCGCCTCGGCAACGGCGGCGGCGAGAATCCGCTGATGGCCGAGGTGGACGCCATCGAAGTTGCCCACGGCGGCGATGGAGGGTCCAAAGCCGGCGGGAATTTCTTCGGCCACGCGGAAGATCTCGAAGGCGGAGCTTGCGGAAGGCTGACCGAGATGCGCGGCGCTCATAGAGTTACGGGCACGCTCAACCCGTCATAGGCCAGCCGGACGCCGGCAGGCAAGGCGCGGTTGGTGGCTTCGTGGCCGAGGTCGTGGGCGATATGGGTGAGCCAGGTTTGGCGGGCGCCAATTTGCTGCGCCCAGGCGACGGCCTGTTCGACGGTGGCGTGGCTGGGGTGGGGTTTGTGGCGGAGAGCGGAAAGCACGAGGACCTGGACACCTTCAAGAAGGGCGAAGCTGGGTTCGGGGATGGCGCTGACGTCAGTGAGATAGGCGGCGTTGCCAAAGCGAAAGCCGGCGATGGTTTGCCCGCCGTGAACGACGGGGACGCGGATGAAGTCGAGGCCGTAGATTGGGTTGTGATCGGAAAGGGGCTTGAGCTCGACCTTGGCGCGGGTGGGGTAGGTGGAGTGGGGCGAGAAAGTGTAGTCGAAGACTTTTTCGAGCACGGCGGTAGTGACGGGATCGGCGAAGAGCGGGACAGCACGGCCGTTTGCGCGGACGGCGGCGAAACTTAAGGGGCGGAGGTCATCCATGCCGAGGATGTGGTCGGCGTGGCCGTGGGTGTAAAAGACGGCGTCGACGCGTTGGAGACCGGCATGGAGCGCCTGCTGGCGGAAGTCGGGGCCGGTGTCGATGACCACGACGCGATCGGCGCCGGTTGCAGGCTCGCGCCAGCGCAAAGCCGCGGAAGGGCGCAAGCGCGCGTCGTGCGGGTCGGGCGAGGTGCAGACGGCGCAGGTGCAACCCAGGGTGGGAACTCCCATGGAGGTGCCGCTGCCCAAAAATGTAAGTGTAGCTTCCATGCAGGCGAGGAGGAGATGGTGGCTACTTTTTGCTCCGCGGCGGCGGCTTGACGTTGGGCATAGAGATCATGTTGCTTATCTCGAGGAAGGCCATGCGCGCATCAAACAGCATCGATTGCAGAGCGCGATCTTCGGCGTCGGTGAGATTGCCGCGGGTTTTTTCGGCCAAGACGCCCATGAGGTCGATGGTGCTGCGGGCGCCCACGATATCGACCTGCGGGCGCTGACCCTCCTGCGCGCCGGCTCCCATCTGCAGCATGGTGGTGAGGTATAACTGTTGGGCGAGCTGGTCGAAGGTGACCGGCGGCTGCGCGCCGGCGGCGGGATTCTGGGCGCGGATGAGGTCCTCGAGGCGCTGCGCGGAGGCGTCATAGGCGACCTTCTGCTCGTGGCTTTCTTCGGCGGAGGGGGCGGGCGGCAATTCTACTTCGCTCCCGGGGGCGGTATCGATTCCGGCAGCGGGGGGCGGAGGTTCCGGTGGGGCAGATTCGCGCCGGCCTTCATGGGAAACCAGGCGAGGACCTTTTGCGGATTCGGCTGGTTTCTCGGGCTGCTCGCGTGGAGGCGCAGGCGGCATTTTTTGCTCCGGCTGCAAGGCGTTCTCCTGTTCTTCCTGCGCCTTGTACTTGCGGCGGTCAATGACTTCGAATTTCGTGGTTTCGCTCATGGTTTTATGAATTTCGCTCCCGTGCGCGGCGGAGATTGCGGCTCCCGCGCGCGTCAAAAAGTTGGCGGCCGATGCAAAATGCGCGCCGTCCCCGTGGTTTGCCCAGCGAGATAGGTCAACTGCCGGTCGCCGGCTTCCGCTTCGGCGCGCATCATGGCCAGGGCAAAGACCGACCGGCGGCCGGGCCGACGCAATTCGGCGGCGCTGGTGACCTGTCCAGCAGGCGCGCCGTCGTCCATGCTCAGTTCGGCTCCGGCGGGCGGGACGGGGCCGGTCAGTTCGAGGGGACGGAGGTGACGGTGAACGGCGCCGCGAGAGCGAATCCTCTCAACAATCTCCTGTCCGAGATAACAGCCCTTGTTGAAGTGCAGCGCCCGCAATTGGGAAGTTTCCTGGGGCAGGTCGCGCTCGGTGATGTCGATTCCGTAAAGGGGAATGCCCTCGGCGACACGAAAGGCGTTCCAGGAATCATTGCCAATGGGAGTGGCTCCGGCGGTGCGCAAGGCGGACCAGAGCAGGGGAAGATCGGCCGATGGTGCCCAAAGCTGATAATGGGGCGCGAGCGCTCCGTAGCCGCGCACCATGCGCAGGCCCAGTCCGTTCCACTCCACATTGGTTCCGGACATGGGCTGGGCGAATACGGGCAAGCCCAACCGCTCGAGCACGTCACCGGCCAGAGGACCGGTGAGGCCGACGGCAGTTTCCGAGCCCGCCTCACCCGGCGACTCAATTCCCAGCGGAATCAGCTCCACGTCATCCATGACGATGAAACGGTTCAGGTGCGCCAGCAACTTATCGAACTGATCGGCGGCAATCTCCAGCTCGAGGCCGGATTCGCCGGCGAACGGTGTGCCCAAAAGGGGATCACCCGGTGCGGCGCGGTGTGGTGGTTGCGAGATTGTCTTGCGCAGGTGCGGAGAGAGCTCTTCGCCGCCGCGCCAGACGGTTAAATCGCCCTGGATCTTTCCCTGCGCGTTGAGGACGAAGTTCCAGGCGCCGGTGTTGGGGAAAAGATCGTTGACGGTATTGGTGACCATGCCGCTCAGCCAGCGGAAGCGATCTTCGCCGCGGACGGAAACGCGCCGCAGCCAGCCGAGGTCGTGAACCGCCGCGCCACGGGCCAAAGCCTCTGTTTCCGCCTCGGGCGCGTCCAACTCACGAGGGGTCAGCGCACCCCGGTACAGAACAAGCTGGCGCGAGGCGCGCGACGATTCGAGCAGGGCGGCAAGCGCGGTAGGCCGGATGGTCGAAGCGAGGCCGGTTTCAGTCATAAGAGGGAATTCTTCCATGGTCCGGCGCGGATTGCGGTGAATTTGGGCGCCGAATTTGGCGTCGGGCCGCATCCTGATTATAGCCTTGGAAGGAGATGCGGGAGCTTGGCGCGACGGGCGCAGACCAGGCTGCTGGGGCGAGGTGAGTGGATGAACGGGCAGCAAACTTGGGCGAGCTGGGTGAAGCGGGGAGGATTGGGGGCAATCGCACTGTGCCTGGCGGCGGCGATGGCTCTGACGGCGCAACAGAGTCCTGCCCCAGCGCCGCAAGGGCCGGCGACGCCCGGAGCGCAATCCGGAGGGAGTTCCAGCCCTGGCCAGCACGGCGAAACTGCGAAGCCCGAAACCCACATCACGCCGGAGCAGGCCAAGGAGCTCTTCGCGCTGGTGGATCAGATTCTCCAGTTCTCATCCGAGGAGACCGGCCTGCCGGTCAAAGGGCCGGTGAAGCGAAAGCTGATCACGCGCGCCGACGTAGAAAAGTATCTCAAAGCGAAACTGGACGACGACCAGGACAGCAAGCGGATGCAGCAGGACGAAATCGTGCTGAAAAAGTTCGGGCTTCTGGATCGCGACTTCGCGCTCAAGCCGTTCATGCTCGCCTTGCTGAAGGAGCAGATCGAGGCTTTTTACGACTCGAAGAGCAAAACGGTGAACCTGCTCGACTGGGTCGACGCCGACGAGCAAAAGCCGGTGCTGGCGCACGAGTTGACGCACGCTCTGCAGGACCAGCACTCGAACCTGGAAAAATGGGACGACCAGACGCCTGACGAGGTTTCGACCGACGCGTCCGGCGATCAGGACCACTTGGCCAGGGACGAGATGGACACAGCGCGCGACGCGGTCGCCGAGGGCCAGGCCACGGCGGTGATGATCGACTACATGCTGAAGCCGTCGGGCAAAAGCCTGGTCAAGAACCCGGAGATTCTGGATTTCTGGAAAGACCAGATGACGGGCTCCGACTCGCCCGTGATGTCGCGCGCGCCTCTGCTGCTCTCGGAATCCATGCTCTTCCCCTATAAGGAGGGGGTGAGCTTCGAGCAGGATGTGTGGATGGACGAGGGGCGGACGCCGGCGTTTGCCGGGACGCTTGACCGTCCGCCCACCTCAAGCTGGGAGATTATCAATCCGAGGGCTTACGAGAAGCACGAGATTCCGGCGATTCCGCTCTTGCCCAACATTCATCCGCTCGTGGATCCGCTGTACCGGCCATACGATATCGGGCAGGTGGGGCAGCTCGATTTGCACATCATTGCCGAGCTGTTCGGGGGCGATCAAGCCGCGCGGGACCTGACTCCGGCGTGGAACGGCGGGCTTTATTGGGCGGGCCAGTTACGCAGCGCCACCACCCCCGCCGCACAAGACAGCACCAAGTCCCTCGCCATTTTTTACCTCTCGGCATGGAAAAACGCGGAATCGGCGCAGGATTTTGCCAAGCTGTACGCCGACAGCCTGGGCCGCAAATATACCAGCGTGAAGCTGGATAAGACCGCCGCCGGCGCCGCGCCTTCGGACGACTCGGAGGAGCAAGTCTATTCGACCGAAGAAGGCCCGGTGGTGATCACCGTGCGCGACCGGCTGGTGTTTGTGGCGGAGAGTTTTCCTGTTGGCCTGGCTCGCAAACTGGCCGCGTTGATTCTGGACGCCCAGGGCGTGGGCGATATGCGCACGGCGCGCCTGGATCGGCCTGGCGCGATCGTCGACCAGCCTGCCGCGGAACCGCTGAGCGCCGGGTTCGTGCGCTTCTTTGAAAGCTGCGGCGTGATGAGAGCGGCGGTGGACGCGGGGATGAAAACGGCGCAGGAAGGGGCATTGCGCTGAGCGGGATCTTCTCGATCAAGCAGGTTTCCGCTAGTGGAAGCAGTTAGGGTTTCCCCCGGACTAACGCGGTAATGCGCCCCGTTTATGGCTTTCCGGTTGGAGAGAATTCAGTGGGTCCCACTCGCCGCAATTGGGGCGGGAGTTTTGGGCGGCGCGCCGATCGGACAGCAGGTGGCGGTCTGCAACAATTTCGGTCCCTGGTTCGTCAATCAAAGTACACGCGCGCGCCACGCCCGCCGGGGTTGCGGGGGTCAGATCCTCGTTTGCGCTGGAATCGTCCCCGGAGCCAAGAGGCCACGATTTTGAACGGCAAATGCTCCCAGGCGATAGGATAGAAGAAAGATAATCCTGGCTCGAGCCTCCATCTCGTATGCTGGAGTGAACAACTGTTTCCAACCAACTGACAGCAAGCAACAGGACACAAGAGAGGAACATGGATCAGGCGCCATCGGTTTCGCATTTCCCGTCGGACATCCCACCCGAACCGGCAAAGAAGCGACGCCATCGCTGGATTTGGGTGCTGGTGCTTTTGGCTTTCGGGTTGCTGTTTTACTGGGTGATGCACCAGCATGTGCAGAGCCAGCAGCAGACCGGGCGCCGCGGTCGTTTTCAGATGGCGGGACCGGTGCCGGTGACCACGGCGACGGCGAAGGTCGGCAATCTGGGCGTCTACCTGAACGCCATCGGCACGGTGACCCCGGTGTATCAGGACACGATTACGGCCGAGGTCACGGGCGTGATCCAGTCGGTTCACTACAAGGAAGGCCAGTATGTGCATAAGGGCGACCCGCTGATCGATATCGATCCGAGGCCCTATGCGGCCCAGCTTGAGCAGGCCCAGGGAGCGCTGCAACGCGACCAGAATCTGCTGGCCGAAGCGCAGATGGACTTGGAGCGCTACAAGGTGGCGTGGGCCAAGAACGCGATTCCGAAACAGACGTTCGACGATCAGGGAAAGGTGGTGCTGCAGGACCAAGGGACGGTCACGAACGACCAGGGAGTGGTGGCCTACGACCAGGTGGAGCTGAGCTACTGCCACATTACTTCGCCGATTGAGGGGCGGGTGGGACTGCGGCTGGTGGATCCGGGCAACCTGGTGACGGCGAACTCGACGACGCCACTGGTGGTGATCACGCAGATGCAGCCGATCACCGTGGTGTTCACGCTGGCCGAGGACAGTTTGCCGCAGGTGCTGCAGCAGATGCGCAGCGGCCCGGGCCTGACGGTGCAGGCCTTCGACCGGACCCAGCAGAATCTGCTGGCGACGGGAAAGCTGCTCACGGTGGACAGCATGATCGACACCACCACCGGGACGGTGAAGGCGCGGGCCGAGTTCGCCAACGCGAACGGGATTCTCTTTCCCAACCAGTTTGTGAATACGCGGCTGCTGGTGAAGACGCTCTCCAAGCAACTCCTGGTTCCTTCTTCGGCGATTCAGCACAACGGGGCCGCTTCGTTTGTGTATCTGATCCAGAACCAAAAAGCGGTGATGAAGACGGTGAATCCGGGAATATCGGAGGGCGGCAACACGGTGGTGGCGGGATTGGCGGCCGGGGACGTGGTGGCCAACAGCAGCTTCGAGAAACTCCAGGACGGTTCGCAGATCTTTATTTCGAAGGTGGCGCTGCCGGCCACCTCGCCGGAAGAGTCGGGGATCGGGGCCCCATGAGTCCATCACGCCCATTTATTCTGCGGCCGGTGGCGACATCGCTGCTGATGGCCGCCATTCTGCTTGCGGGCATTGTCGCCTTCACGCAGTTGCCGGTGTCCGCGCTGCCGGAAGTGGATTACCCGACCATCCAGGTGCTGACGTTCTATCCCGGGGCCAGTCCGGACGTGATGGCCACGACGGTGACGGCGCCGCTGGAGCGGCAGTTTGGCGAAATGCAAGGCTTGAGCCAGATGACCTCGACGAGCGCTGGAGGGGTCTCGGTGATCGTACTGCAGTTCAGCCTGTCGCTGGGGCTGGATGTGGCCGAGGAGGAAGTGCAGTCGGCCATCAACGCGGGCCAG
>JASHUH010000392.1 GCA_030040115.1 Acidobacteriaceae bacterium
GGCCGCGCACCATCACATCGTGGCTGGGATCGAAGTAATGGAACCGGTTGCGGCCGGCGAGCTTGGCGTCGTACATCGCCTGCCCGGCCTGCCGCAGCAGCAGGTCGGGATCGGCCTCGTCTTGCAATGGATAGAGCGCCACCCCCGCGCTGGCTGAGACGCGGATGGCCCAGCCGTCGAGCCACACCTCCTCGGCGGCGGCTTCAAGCAGGCGCTGGAGCACCGGATCGGCCGAATTGCGACCGGGCAAGTCCAGCAACACCGCCACGAACTCGTCGCCGCCCAAACGGGCGAGGGTGTCTCCTTCGCGCAGCGCCGATTGCATCCGCGCCGCAATCGCGGTGAGCAATCGGTCGCCGCTCTCGTGACCGTAACGGTCGTTTACTTCCTTGAATCCGTCAAGATCGAAAAAAGCCACCGCGAGGAACTCCCGATGCCGTCGCGCCTGGGCCATGGCCTGGCTTAGCCGGTCGGCAAGCAGAACGCGATTCGGCAAACCGGTGAGCGCATCGTGATGCGCGAGATGTTCGAGTTGCCGCTCGTGCTCCTTCCGTTCGGTGATGTCGGAAAACAGGGCCACATACTGCGCCGTGTTGCCGGCCGCGTCCCGGATGGCGTTGATGCTGAGCATCTCGGCATACACCACGCCTTCTTTGGATCGGTTCCAGATTTCGCCGGACCAATGGCCGTCGCGCAGCAAGGAACCCCACATGTTCTCGTAGAACTCACGGGGTTGCAGGCCGGACTTGAGCAGCCGCGGGTTCTGCCCGATGGCTTCGGCGCGGCTGTATCCGGTAATGCGGCTAAAGGCGTCGTTGACGTCGAGTATGGTCCCGTTGGGATCGGTGAGGACGATGCCTTCGCTGGCGTGCGTAAACACGCTGGCCGCCAGGCGGAGCCGATCTTCGGTTTGCTTCTGCACGGTGGCGTCTTCGGCAAAAAGGATGATGCCCCCCACCGAGCCGTCGCCGGCGCGCCAGGGCACAACCTCCCAGCGAATCCACTGCACCGCGCCGTCCCCGCGCTCAAAGCGCTCTTCGTCGGCTTTGAGCGTCTCGCCGGCCAGGCCCCGCCGATGCGCCTCTCGCCAGCGCTCGGGCACGTCGGGAACGACGTCGTAGTGGGATTTTCCAAGGATTTCCTGCCCTAGCAGGAAGTTCTCTTCCACCCAGCGGCGGCTCACCGCCAGGTAACGCATTTCGCGATCGAACATGGCCAGAGCCGCAGGCGCGCGCTCGATGAAAAGTTGCAGAAGCTCCTTGCTTTCGCGCAACTGAGTTTCGGCCCGCTTGCGCGCGGTGACGTCCTCGTAGAAAAGCACGATGCCGCCCACCGAACCATCGTCGGCCCTCCAGGGGGTAATCTGCCACCGGATCCATTCAATGGCGCCGTTGGCGCGATCGTACCGGTCCTCTTCGACTCGCTGCGTCTCGCCGGCCAAGCCACGCCTGTGCGTCTCTTTCCAACGTTCCGGAACCTCCGGGTTGACCTCGTAATGGGAGCGCCCCAACACCTCCCGCGCATCCACCTGGTGATCTTCCGCCCAGCGGCGGCTCACCGCCAGGTAGCGCATCTCGCGGTCGAACATGGCCAGCGCCACGGGCGCGTGCTCCACAAACAGCTCGAGCAGCTTTTTGCTGTCCCGGAGCGCAATTTCGGTCAGTTTGCTCTCGGTGATGTCTTGAACGGTGCCCCGCAAGGCAGCCGGTTTACCTTCGGCGTCAAGTTCCAGCCGGCCCCGCGTGTGCATCCAACGCACGGCCCCGTCCGTCTGGCGTATGAAGCGGTACTCGCGGTCGAAGGACGTGCGTTCACCCCTAAAGCACCCGTTCAAGCGCTCCGCCATGGCGGCGCGATCGTCGGGGTGGACCAGCGGCCAAAGTCCCTCAAGATCCCGGTTGTATCCGGCGCTTGTGCCCAGTATCGCGTCCAACTCCCCTGAGACCGTCCATTTTCTCGCCGGGATATCCAGAACAAAGCTGCCTACGTGGGCGATTTTCGGCGCCTCGTTGAGCGACTCCTCGCTGGCGCGCAAGCGCATGTCCGCAGTAATGAATCCGGTGATATCGGGCGCAATGCAGAGGATGCCTAGGATCGCGCCGTCCGAGCGGTTGACGGGATATTGCCGTAGGTCGATCCAACGCATGGACGCGTCCTGGCCCTGCACGCGGAGGATTTGGTTGGTGCGGCGTTCTTCTTTGAGCGCCTGCTTTTCGAGCCGGTACGAGACGTCGGCGATGGTTTCGGAATAGAGATCGTAATCGGTCTTGCCGAGCAGGTCCTCCGGCTGGCGCGCGGATTCGGTCAAGCTCGCCAAAGCGCGGCTGGCGGCCAGAATGACGTGGTTGCGGTTGATGACATACACATAATCCCGGGTATGTTCGATAAGCGACTTGAAATTGGCCGCGAGGGACCGGTCTCCTGGCTCGCGAACCTGCCTTGCGTCGCGCAGGATGAGATGAAGCAGCGGCGCACCATCGTTCTTCCGGGGCCGCACCCGGGCGTAATGGCCTTTGAAGCATTGAATGCGGCCGTCGGCGTGGCGAAGCCGGATGTTGAAAGTTCCCGACCGGCTTTCGCTGTGGGGTGAGAAAAGAGTCTGAGCAATGTCGGCGTCGGCAGGGTGAACGAGGTCATTGAGG
The DNA here is from genome assembly GCA_030040115.1 of Acidobacteriaceae bacterium. Taxonomy (GTDB): domain Bacteria; phylum Acidobacteriota; class Terriglobia; order Terriglobales; family Acidobacteriaceae; genus Telmatobacter. The sequence goes on from JASHUH010000392.1 coordinate 2,643, forward strand.
CGCACGCGCGAGTGGAGAAACGCCTCGCGGCTGAAGCCCAGCAACGCGGAGGCGCCTTCGCTCACAGATCGCACCGGCAATCCACTTGTGAGCGCCAGCATAAAATCCGCCAAAACGAGGCTCCCTGCCATGCTCTGCTTTCTAACCTGCACGTATAAGCGACCATGCTGCGCAAATTGTCTGGTAACTGTTCCTAATGTAACACGCCTGGAAGTTACAAATGCGTAGCGAATATGAAGAAAAGGTGTTAGATCTTTTCCCCAAAGGAAAAACGGGTGCTCGCCTCGGGAAAAGAGCGGTCTGTTTCGAGTTCGGTGGGCCGTTCATCGCGGATTGCCGCGGGGGATTGCCTCCTTCTCGCGGTTCGGTCATTTCAACGCGGTTCCATTCCGCCGGGAGAACCAAAGCAGGCGCCGGTTATCCACGAGTTTTTTGGCGAGGACTGAATTCTCACCCGCTTATCCACTTAAGCCCTTGGCATAATTGCTGATAAGAGCCGCTGCGCGGAGGCGGTTCCACCAGCTTTTTTGAAGGGCAAGGCAGGAGCACCGTAGAGTGGGCAGCTATAGCCGCCAGGATGTCTTGCGGATCCTCGAGATCGGTTCCCGCCAGTTGCAGGGGTGGGAACGCGCCGGATTGATTCCCCACCAGCAGAGCTACACGATTCGGGATCTGGGCCAGTTGCGCACCCTGCGCGCGCTGCGCGAAGAAGCCGTCCCGGCGGCTTCCATCCGGCAGTCGATCCTCGCCATGAAAGCCGTTTCCGGATTGGCGAATCCGCTGCTCGAGGCCTGCGTGGTGCGCACCGGCGCGCGGCTGACCTTTCGGCACCGCGGCGCGATGGTCGATCCCATCCGCCGCCAACTGCTGTTCGATTTCGAACGCGCCGGCCGCATTGACCGTCCGATGGCGCCCGGGAAGATCCTGGTGAGGCCGGCGCTGCTGCGCCCGACTCCGGTCGTGGGCCGGCGCAGCGTTCAGGAGCTTTTTCTGGCCGCCGTCGAAGCCGAGGAGTGCGGTAAAAAACACTATGCTCTCAAGCTCTACGAGGAAATCCTGGCGCTCGAGCCGGCCCACGCCGCGGCCTGCATCAACCTGGGCACCCTGTATTTTCAGCTGCGAGACTTTGTCCGGTCCGAAGGGTTCTACCGCCGCGCTGTCGAGAGCGATCCGGCTTATGCGCTCGGGTATTTTGATCTCGGCAATGTGCTCGACGAGTTGGCGCGGCTGGAGGAGTCGATTGCGGCGTACCGGCAGGCGGTTGGGCTGGCGCCCGGCTACGCTGACGCCCACTATAACCTGGCCTTGGCCTATGAGCGCACGGGGCAGTATCGGCCGGCGCTCCGCCATTGGCAGGCTTACGTCAAGATCGATAAAAGCGGTCCGTGGGCCGACCACGCGCGCGGTCAAATCCGCAAGCTGCTCAGCCGCGAACCCCTCGCCATCGCTTGGCGCGCGGAGCATTTTGTGCCGCAGGGCAGAAAGAGGGCGAAGCTGGCGCTGGTGTAGCTCAGGCCGCGCGGGGAAACGCGGCGATCTTGGGCCGTTTGCGGCGCGATGCGCGCCGGAGGTCGTGCTGCTGCTGCAAATCGAGCCAGAGCTCGGGACGGCCGCCGAAGGCGTCGGAAAAACGCAGCGCCATCGCGGCCGTAACGGATGCGCGGCCGTTGAGAATGCCCAGGCTATCGAACCCACCCTTGCTCTCGGCGGCATGCTGGCAAACGGGGAACAGATCGCAAAACGCCTTGCCGAAGCGCCTCGCCAGCACAAATTGCAGGAGCAAGCGTTCTCGTAAACAAGTCAGCGCTTATGCGGCCGAGCCCGAGGACCGGCGAAAACACCCGGCGATAAGTTGCGAACCTGCCCAACCGCTAGCGCGTTACACTTTTCTTGCCATGACCGCAAAGCAAACGGCTGCTTCACCTGCTGTTTTCGCCTACTTCCGCCCCGAAGCGCTCACCTTCCTGCGCAACTTGGCGCGCCACAATGACCGCGCATGGTTTCAGCCGCGCAAAGCGGAATTCGAAGCGCTGCTCAAAGAGCCGATGCTGTCGGTCATTCGCAAGATCACCGACGCGATGATGGACTTTGCGCCCAACCACGTGCGTCCGGCGGAAAAGTGCCTCTTCCGCATCTATCGCGACACGCGCTTCAGCGCCAACAAGCTGCCCTACAAAACCCATGTGGCGGCATGGTGGACGCACACGGGGTTGGAGAAGACTTCCGGCGCGGGGTATTACTTTCACGTAAGTCCGAAAGAAGTGATTATCGCCGCGGGGGCTTACATGCCGGAGAAGGAGCAATTAGCGCAGATTCGCCACTGGCTGCTCGATCACCATGCCGAGTTTCGGAAGCTTCTCCAGCGGGCCGCCGTCCGCAGGACCTTTGAGGAATTTGAAGGCAACGCGCTCACGCGGCCGCCCAAGGGCTTCCCCTGCGAGCATCCGGGGCTGGACCTGATCCGCTGCCGGCAGTGGGGATTGGCGGCCACGCTGCCCGCGGCCACCGCGCTCCAACCGGATTTCGCCGCCACCATCATCCGCTCCTTCAGGATAGCGGTGCCGGTGGTGGATGCATTAAACACACCCATTGCCGCGGCGCAGGCTCCGCGCAAAAAAGTGCTGTTCGGGCTCCCATAGAGCGGGTCCGAGCCTTTGTACGCCGCGCGGGCTTCGAGGCGCGCCGAAACGCGGAGGGGCGCTCAACGCCGCGAAAATGCGGGCCTGGAGGCCACTCAGAAGGCGAAAACCCAGAAAATATAGGCAAATTCGGTACAGAACCCCAAGAAAATTGTGGAAAAACCGGCTTTTTGTATTGACTTTCCCGGCTCAAAGCCGCATTGTAGGCATCGGCAGGGTTCTTCAAAGCCGCATGAACAGAGGGGTTTTCGCGCAGCCTGGGCTCCATTGCACTCCCTCCATGCGGCTCGCATTCACGGCGGAAGCCCCTCAACACCCGAGCCGCACCGGCTCGACCAAGAAGGAGAACAGCACTATGGCAGCAGGATTGACCAAGACCGCCCTGACACGGCAAATGGCCGAGAAGCTCGAAATCACCAACAAGCAATCCGCGGCGTTTCTGGATCTGTTGGCGGAGACGGCGATCAAGGAAACCAAAAAGAACGGGGTGTTCGTGATTCCCGGCATCGGCCGCCTGGTCAAGGCGGAGCGTAAGGCCCGCATGGGACGCAATCCGCAAACCGGCCAGGCCATCAAGATCAAGGCCAAGACGGTGGTGAAGTTCCGTGTGGCCAAGTCGGCCAAGGATACGATCGCGCCTTCCAAAAAGTAGCATTCCGGACTGGCGAGAAAGGGGAGAAGCCTGGCGCTTCTCCCCTTTTTCGCATATCGCGCAAGCCTGGCGGCGATTTTTTCTGCACTCTTGCCGTGACGTGGCTCGCGGGTTGAGCGGTGACGTCGTTTCATCGCTTTCGATCGGCTGTGCGGCTTCGGCCTCAACTATGCCGACGGCTTCCGATGGATGCACCGGGGACGGTTGGGTGATCCCGCCATGTTACGGAGCCGAAGCGGAGCCCACGGAACTCCGCGGCGCCAGCGCCCGCGCCACCAGCGATAAGCCGAAGCTGATCAGAATCGCCTTCAACATCAGTTCGCTGTCGTATTGCCAGGAAAGAAACGCCAAGATGACGAACACGCCGATGGGATTGATTTCCGAAAGCAGGGCGATGAGCCAGCGCGGCTGGTTGCCGGCAGGCGCAAGAGACGTGCGCAAACGCGGGAAAAGACGCGGCACGGCGCGACGATATTGCCGGTAAGGCTCGCCCAGGCGCGGCTCTAAAAAAGCCTCTTCGCCCAAAATCAGGCGCAGGTAAAACAGCGTGACCAGGATCATGGTGAAGAGCGCGCCGGTGGGCGGCATGAGCAGGGAAATGGCGGCTATCATGCACCACCCGCCGAGATAGAGCGGATTGCGCACATACCGGTAAGGGCCGTCAGCCATCAGCGCGCCGGCCTGCATTTGGCCTTGGTGGACAGTCGCGTATCCCAGATAGGCCGTTCCCCAAACGCGCAGCACCGCACCCAGGCCGGCCATCAGCGCGCCCAACACGATCACCGCGGGCGCAGAAAAGGTAAATCGCAGCACTCCGGCGCGGCTCAGTTCGAGCGCCAGCCATTCGAGCAGCGAAACGCGGCGGCCCAGGTCAAAGGCCTGGATCCAGGGGGCCCAGAATCCCAAAACCACAATGACCACCTGTATCAGCGTCCGCAGACGAAACTCGATCGCGCTGGCCCGCATGGACATCTCCCGCTCATCGTGCTGTACTTCTAGAGTACGCAATCGGGCAGCCGCGGGTCCGCGCGATCGCGGAGGTCTTCGCCGTGCTGTTTGGCGCCGGCGCCGAAGCGGAACAACTTCAGGCGTTAGGCCAGCATCGAATTCTCGGACGCTGGCGCGCGCGGCGCCGGCCCGGCTGCCGGAGGAGGGAGAGGGAAATGTCCACGCATACGAGTCAGGAATCGAAAGCGGCCAAGACCAACAATCCGGACGGATTCGCTCCGGAGCAGGTCAAGGATGTCACCAATGTTCTGAACGCCACCCTGGCCGACGTTTTTGCGCTTTACATCAAGACCAAGAACTTCCATTGGCACATGAGCGGGCCTCATTTCCGCGACTATCATCTCCTGCTCGATGAGCAAGCCACCCAAATCTTCGCCATTAGCGACGACATCGCCGAGAGGGTGCGCAAAATTGGCGGGACCACGCTCCGCTCGATCGGCCACATTGCGCGTCTGCAGCGCATCGCCGATAACGATCAGGAGTTTGTGCCGGCGCGCGACATGCTGCTCGAACTGCACGCCGACAACATGACGCTGGTGGAAAGCTTGCGCGCCGCGCACGAGGTCGCCGGGAAGGTGAGCGACTACGCCACCACCAGCCTCATCGAAACCTGGATCGACGAGGCCGAGCGCCGCGCCTGGTTCCTGTTCGAGGCCACCCGGTAAAACGTCCTCCACTTCGCGCCCGCGCACGTGTGGCCGCGGCCAGAGGCGTAGTGTCTCTCAACGAAAATCTTGGGCAGCGGCCCACGGCACGGACTCGGGCCGTGGGCGGTTGCCCAACAGCACCACGCGGATGGAACCGCCGATGCCGCTGGGGGCGGGAACGACTTGCGCGGCGCGACCGGCGGCTTGAATGATGTTGACGGCGACAGACACGGCCGGATCCATGGGCGTGTCGCGTACCGGAATGCGGGTGCGCAAAAAGCCGACTGTCGCCGACGACAGGAATTTGCGGCCGAATCCAGCGTAGACATAGCGATCGACGTACGAGGTTTCGCCATAGAGCCAGACCCCGCGCGCATCGTGCGGCGAAATCGCGGTCTCGGTGAAGCGGGCGGCTCGCACCCGGCGCGTGCGCGCGTCGATGCGCACCACGAAATTGCGCAGCAGGGCGGCTTGCGACGCGGGATCGTAGCTGGCCACGACCACTGAAAAGATATCCCGTCCCGTGAACCTGCGCAGCGTCTCAGGATAGGCTCGGCGGAAGCGCTCAACCTGGCGCACGCAGGCCGCGCTTAGGCCGTCGAAGGCCAACTGCGCGGGATCGTCTGCGCTGCGATCGAGATAGCTGCGCACCAGCGCGTCGATATTGAGCCGCCGGGGCGCGGTCTCAAGGTAACGGCACAGATTTGCCGCGCCGGCGGGCGGCGGAGCAACAAAAATGGCGTCGCCGGTGACGATGGCCACGGTGCGCAGGGGTCGCGCCGGCTCAATGATCTTGAACGCGCCGTCGCACTCCGCGCCGAGAAACGTGATGCGGCTATCGGCGGCCACAAGCAGACCGTCCTTCGAGGGAACAAGCGCCACCAAGGTGGCGTGAGCCGCAGCGCACAGGAGCAGGGCCGCGATGAAGGCTGCGAAAAGGCGCGCCATGGATGCAAGTAGTATGGCATGGGGCCCGTTCCAGCCCGGATAAAAACGCCGCCACTGCACAGGCATTCCCGGGTCGGGGAATTTATATCGTTTCACGATTAGCTCGCATAGAGATATAATGGAAATGGATGCAAATCGAGGCGCCGGCCAGGCGGGCGGTAAAAAGCGATGCACCGCAACAAATCCAGAGGGATGTTTGAGGAGCTGGCGCATTTCCGCCATAAGCTGCGGAAGTTTCTGCGCTTCAGCGAAGACGCCGCGCGCGCCTGCGGAATTACTCCGCAGCAGCAACAGCTCATGCTGGGCATCGCCGGTTTTACCGGTACCGGCAGGGCCAACATCTCGGAAATTGCCGAATTTTTGCAAGAGAAACACAATTCCGTGGTGGGGCTGGTGGATCGCGCGGTGCAGGGCGGGCTGGTGCGGAGAGCCGAGGACACAGAAGACCGGCGCGTGGTCGTGGTCACCCTGACGCAGCGCGGTGAAGACATTCTCAAGAGGCTGTCGCTGCTGCATCACGAGGAAGTGAAGCGATTGCGCCGCGACTTTTGGAGTGCGGAAGCTGAGCAACACGCGGAGCGGACAACCAGCCGGGGACGGGAGCCAAGTCGAAGTGTTGAACACTCCGCCAATTGATCCGAAAACAAGGCGATTCGAGAAGAAGGTAAAAGCGCACCGAGGCAAGGGGCTTCTCCACCATCCGCTGCTGCGCAAGTATGCGCCGCTCATCCACGAAGATCTGGCGGCCGTCTATGCGCGCGATCTGCGCAAGTGGCTGGTGATCGCTCCCATCATCGGGGTCATCACCGGCCTGCTCACCACCGCCATTGCCATCGTCATCCTGAAGCGCATGTGGCCGCCGATTCTCAGCTACTATCTGCGCCATCACTGGGCCATGCTTCCCGGCCTGCTGCTGGGATGCATCGCGACCGGCCTGATCATGCAATACCTCACGCCCGACCCCGATGAGCACTCGACGGAAGAGATCATCCGCAGCTATCACGAGCACCAGGGAGACGTGAACATGCGGCCGTTCCTCGCCAAACTGGCGGCGGCCGCCGCAACCGTGGGCTTGGGCGGCAGTGCGGCGCTCGAAGGGCCGAGCATCTACGGCGGAGGCGCGATCGGGTCGTGGTTGTGGGAGCAGCTACGGCGTGCGCAACGATTCCGCCTGGATGCGCGCGACCGGCGCATCATGCTGATCTGCGGCGCGGCGGCGGGCATGTCGGCGGTGTTCCGCGCGCCCCTCACGGGCATTGTGTTCTCGCTGGAAATGCCATACAAGGACGATCTGGCGCACGAAGCGCTGCTGCCGTCGCTGATCGCGTCGGTGGTGTCGTTCATGACGCTTAGTTCGTTTCTCGGCAGCGCGCCGCTTTTCGACTTTGCCGCCGAGCCCTCCTTCACGCGCCACGATCTGCTCTGGTGCGCCCTGCTGGGGTTGGCCATCGGCTTGGTGGGGATGGGGTTCGTCACCACGTTTCGCCGCGTGCGCGCTTTTTGCGTGAACTGGAGCGCGCCGCACTGGGTCAAACTCGCGGTGGGCGGCGCGCTAACCGCCCTCTGCGGAATGGCGTTCGTCCATCTTTATAACGGCCCGCTGATCCCTCTGGGGCCGAACTACGAGGCCGTGGGACTGATTCTCCAGCATTCCTACAGTTCGGCGGAGCTGGCCACGTTTGGCCTGTTCAAGATGGCGGCAACCATCTTCACGCTGGGCGCCGGCGGAGTGAGCGCGATGTTCGTGCCGTTGTTTCTGACCGGCGGTTCGCTGGGCGTGGCGTTTGCGCAATCGGTGGCGCACAGCCCGGCGCTGGGGCTGTATGCAGCGGTGGGCATGGCCTCGTTTATTGCGGCGGGATATAAAACGCCGCTGGCGGCCGTGGTCTTCGTGGCCGAAGCCACCGGCGGACATGCCTTCATCATTCCCAGCCTGGTTGGGGCGGCGGTTGCCTATGCGGTTTCAGGCGACGCCTCGGCGTCGGGCGATCAACGCCTGCATGAAGCCGTGAAAGTGCACGCTCTGCAGGGCGTCACCGTAGGTGAGGTCATGCAAAGCGACATTCTTGCCGCGCCGGCCATGCTCACCCTGCGGGAATTTGCCGCTACCCTCTCGCCGCACACCCGTCACGAGGTCTTTCCCGTGTTCGACGGCGGGACCCTGATCGGCGCTTGCAGCGTCTGGGCCTTGAGCCATGTGCCGCCGCAGGAATGGCACACCCGAAAGATACGCGATATTACGCAGCCCCTCGTGGCCCGCATCTCTCCGCACACCCCATTGCCCGAGGCGCTGCGCCTCATCTTGCGAGAGGATAGCGAACCGACGCTGCTGGTGGTGGAAGAGGATCACAAGGTCGTGGGTATTTTGACCAAGGGCGACATTCTGCAAACGCTGATGCTCCCTCACGTTGAGAGCGCCGTTGAAGAGGAGATGGCGGTGCCCAGCCCGGCCTGAGGCGACGAAAACTTAATACACGGGAGGTTCCCTATGCCCGGCTTTTCCGCTTCTGAAGCCGACGAACAACTGGAATTGACGACGGAACACAATGGACAGTTCGGTGTTGCGTTGGAGCCCCAGGTGGTCAAGATCTGCATGTACGCCCTGCTGGTGGGCTTGATCGGCGGCCTGGTGGCTCAGGGATTGCTGGAACTGATCTACTTCTTCACCAATCTCTTCTTTTATGGTCGCGTTTCATTCGCTATCAGTTACCCGGCGCATAATCATCTCCACCTCTGGGTCCTGCTCATCCCGCCCATCGGCGGCCTCGTGGTTGGCCTGCTCATCTACTTTTTTGAGCCCACATTGAAGGGCCACGGCATTCCCGAAGCCATGGAAGCGGTGCTTTTCGGCCATAGCCGCATGCGCCTGCGCGTGGCGATTCTCAAGCCGCTGGCGACAGCTTTGGCTATCGGCACCGGCGGCCCGTTCGGCGCGGAGGGGCCGATCATCCAAACCGGCGGCGCGTGCGGTTCGCTGCTGGGCCAGGCGCTGGGGTTGAGCCCCTACTATCGGCGCGTGCTGCTCGCCTCAGGCGCCGCTGCCGGCATGGCGGCCACATTTACTGCCCCTCTGGCGGGGATTCTGGTGGCCGTGGAGTTACTGCTTTTCGAGATGCGCGCCCGGTCGTTTATCCCGGTTGCGCTGGCCTCTGCGGTAGCCACAGGAGTCCGTGTTTATTTTGTCGGCTGGGCGCCGCTGTTTCCTACTCCGGAATTCAAAATCACAGGGACCAACGAACTATGGCTCTTTGCGGTGCTCGGCGTTCTGATGGGAGTGGTGGGCATCGTCATGATCCGAGTGCTCTCCTGGCTCGAGGACTTCTTCGACGATTTGCCCATCAAATACGCCGCCATCTGGTCCCCCGCCATCGGAGCGCTGATTCTGGGCGCCATCGGCTACTTCTGCCCGCAGGTCTTCGGCACCAGCTACGACACCATCCGCGACATGCTGAACGACCGGCTTACCGTGGGCAGCCTGCTCGGAATCGGCTTCGCCAAGTTCTGGGCCTTGGTGATCTCCTTGGGCTCAGGCACCACGGGCGGAGTCTTTGCTCCCTCGCTGGTCGTCGGCGGTGGTCTGGGCGCCGCCTTCGCCTTCGGATGCAGGCATATCTTTCCGCACCTGGTCAGCGATCCGGCCTTCTACTCTCTGGTGGCGATGGCAGGCGTGTTCGGGTGCATTGCCCGCGCGCCTTTTACCAGCATCGTGTTCCTGCTGGAGCTAAGCCATAATCCGAATTCGCTTTTGCCGCTGATCGTTTGCGTCATGATCGCCGACGGGGTGGTGCGGCTGTTTAGCCGCGACTCGATTATGACCGTGAAACTGGTGAAGCGCGGCCTGATCGTGTTGCAGGACTATTGGGTGCCGGTACTCATGCGGTCGCGCATTGACCAAGTGATGCGCAATGAATTCCTGGTTCTCGGCGCCGACGAAGAACTGCGCGCGGTCGTTCAGAAACTGAGTCCGACCCATGTCGATTTCATCCCCGTTGTCGATAGCGAGGGGAGTTTGATCGGCATTGTGGAGGCGCACGATCTGTTGCGCATCGAGCCGCCCGATCACCATTTCACCATGAAGGAGTTGGCGCATCAGGACTACGTGCTGGCGTTTCCTGGCGAGACGGTGGACCGGGTGCAACGCAAAATGATGCTCAAAAACGCCGA
>JASHUH010000393.1 GCA_030040115.1 Acidobacteriaceae bacterium
GTGCGCAGCACGATCACATCCACCCAGCGCTCCAGGTTGCGCGCCACGTCGGCGATGGTTTCGCGCTCGCCGAGCGGCGAGCTGGTCTGGTCGACAAAGATGGCGTTGCCGCCCATGGTGTTGATTCCGGCCTCGAAAGCCAGGCGCGTGCGCAGGCTTGCTTTCTCGAACATGAGCGCCATCTGCCTGGCGTCGAGCGCGTGACGATACGCGGCGGGCGAGCGCTTGACGTCGTGGCCGAGCTTGAGAATGGCGCGGACCTCGGCGCTGGAGAGGTCCGCGATCGAACACAGATCCTCGCCCGCCATGCGCGCGGCGGCGGCCAGCACATCGGGATCTTTCTCGACAGGAATTGCGGAGTCTGTGCGCTCCAACGTTGCTTTGCTAAACATGGCGGTGTCCTCCTGCGGATGAGGATTCGCTCCGCGCACCGGCGTTCTCGGTCAGAATTTCGTCGAGCGCCGCGATTGCCGTATCCACGTGTGCGCGCTGCACGATGAAGGGCGGCAGAAAGCGCAGCACGGTGTCGCTGGTGCAGTTGATGAGAATGTGGCGCTCGAACATCTCCGCCACCACCCGCTTGGCGAGCTCGGCGGAATCGAGCTCGGCGGCGAGCATCAGACCTTTGCCGCGCACATCGATAATGGCCTCATGACGGCGTGCGAGGTTGCGCAATTGATTTTGAAAATAATCGCCGACTTCGGTTACGTGAGCCAGCAGGCCGCCGCTCTCGATGGCGTCGATGATCGCAATGGCCACAGCGCAGGCCAGCGGGCCTCCGCCGAACGTGGTGCCGTGCATGCCGGCGTGGATGGCGCGCGCGACTTCTTCGGTGCAGAGCACCGCTCCCAGCGGGAGGCCCCCGGCAAGTGGCTTGGCGAGGGTGGTGATGTCCGGCTGTATCCCGTAATGTTGATAGGCGCACCATTTGCCGGTGCGGCCCATGCCGGCCTGAATCTCATCGACGATGAGTAGCGCCCCGGTGGAGTCGGCGAGTGCACGCGCCTCGGCAAAAAATTCCTGCGTCAATGGGCGCACGCCGCCCTCGCCCTGGATGGCTTCGACGAGGATCGCGCAAACGTCGCTGGAAAATTTGGCGCGCAGGTCGGCGACATCGTTGAAGCGCACGAACTCCACTCCCGGAACCACAGGGGCGAAGGGCTCGCGGTATTTTGCTTTGTGGGTCGTCGACACGGAGCCGAAGGTGCGGCCGTGAAAACTTTGCTCGAGGGCCAAGAATTTCGCGCCCATCTGCGCGCCTTTGCTACGCCGCAGACCAGCGTAGGCGCGCGCCAGCTTCAGCGCGCCTTCCCAGGCTTCCGTGCCGCTATTCGAAAAGAAAACGCGGTCGAGTCCGGTGCGTTCGGTAAGGCGCAGGGCAAGCTCGGCCTGGCCTTCGTGATAGTAGAGATTGGAAATGTGGATGAGCGCGCGGCTCTGGCGCGCGATGGTCTCCACGATCGCGGGATGGTTGTATCCGAGCGCGTTCACGCCGATGCCGCTGAGCAAATCGAGGTAACGCTCGCCGTTCTCGTCGATAAGGTGTACGCCTTCGCCGCCGGTGAAGAGCACGGGGCTGCGATCGTAGGTCGAAAGCAGGAGCCGCGCTTCGGCGGCGCGAATTTCTTCAAGCTTCATCGTTTCCCAAACCTCCTTGCAGTAGCGTCAATACGGCAGGTCCATTCCTCGGGGGCTCAAGCCCACCAGATTTCGGGCCGTTCTGCGGCACGACTCAAGTCGCGCCCTTTCAAAACAGCGCTCTTTTCAGCAGCGCTTAAACCAGGCCTTGCACTGTCGCGGTCAGGCCACCATGACTTCAGTGCCGTGGGCTACGCGCGAGCTGCACAGGTCGGGCAAGGAGCCGGCCGCTTCGGCAGGCAAAATGCGCACGCGCTTGACTCCGTTGAGCAGCGCTTCGCGGCACGCGCCCAGCTTGGGCAACATGCCGCCGGAGATGACGGCGCTTTGCGCCATTTCGGCGATCTGGTCGATGGAAAGCCATCGCAGCACCTCGCCGTTGGCGCCTTTCACGCCGGGAACATCGGTGAGGAACACCAGCGCGTCGGCGTTGCAGGCGATGGCGCACGCGGCGGCCATTTCATCGGCGTTCACGTTGTAGTATTCGCCATCGAAGCCGAGGGCCAGCGACGAGATCACCGGCACGCCATTCAACTGCCAGATGGCTTCGATCCAGCGCGGGTCGCTGGCCGCGATCTCGCCCACGTAGCCCAGGTCCGGCGCGGTGCGCTTCTTGCGCGCGCGGAAGAGCAAACCGTCGCCGCCGGATACGCCGACTGCGGGCTGGCCGAGCGCTCCCAGCGCGGCCACCAGGCCCTTGTTCACGCGGCCGGCAAGCACCATGAGGGCCACGTCACGCGTCTCCTTGTCGGTGACGCGAAGGCCGTTGACGAATTCGCTCTCGATGCCCAGGAGCTTGAGCATGCGGGTGAGTTGCACGCCGCCGCCGTGAACCACGGCCACATGGTTGCCGTCGCGCGCCAGCTCGGCGATGGCGCGGGTGCAGACGGCAAGCAGCGAGGGAGTTTCCAGGCCGGCGCCGCCCAGTTTGACCACGTACTTCATTCCAGGGCCTCCGCGGCGAGTTTCATGCGAGACCTTCCGATTCGGGCCAGCCGAGCATGACGTTGAGATTCTGCACCGCCTGGCCGGCAGCGCCCTTCAAAAGATTGTCGAGACAACTGACGATGACCGCACGGCGGCCGCTCGCATCGAGCTGAAAGCCGATATCCGCGTAGTTGGTGTGCACGGCATATTGAATCTGCGGCAGCGTCTTGTCGTGGAACCGCACCATGGGGCTGCCGGCAAAGAACTCCTCATAGACGCGCGACACGGCGGAGCGCGTCAGCGGCTGCTTGAAGCGCACATAGATGGTGGAAAAAATGCCGCGCGGGATAGGCAGGAGGTGAGGAGTAAAGACCATGTCGCCGGCGTCGATTCCGATCTGCTCGAGCAGTTCGCCGGTATGCCTGTGGGTGAAGACGCCGTAAGCGGAAAGATTATCGGCGGCGTACATGAAATGCGTCTTGGGGGTGGGCGCTTTGCCCGCGCCGCTCACGCCGCTCTTGGCGTCGGCAATGACGCCGTGGTCGAGATCGAGCAGCCCCGCTGCGGCGAGCGGTTTCACCGCCAAAATGACGGAGGTCGCATAGCAGCCGGGATTGGCGATGAGGCGCGCTCCGGCAATTTTTTCCCGATACAGCTCCGGCATGCCGTAGACGGCCTGGGCCTGGGTTGCGGCAGCCTGATTGGAGCCCTCATCCTCGAAAGCGTAAATGGCCCGGTTCGCCGCGTCGGTCAGCCGCCAGGCCCCGCTCAGGTCGATCACCCGCAGCCCACGCGCGAGCGCTTGGGGAACCCACGCGCGCGACTGTTCGTGCGGCGTGGCCAGAAACAGGACTTCGACGCCCCGCTCGGCCAGCAGTTCCCAGGAAAACGGCTCCTGCTTCAGGTTTCCGTTGCCGTTGTCGCCGGCCAGTTGGGGGTGAATTTCGATGAGCGGAACGCCGCCGCGCGCCAGGTCTTTCTCTTCCACGCGTCCGGCGAAGACCGGAGGCGCGCCGTGCAGGCGAGGATGGCGCAGCAGCAGCCGCGCGAGTTCCGCGCCGGCGTACCCGGTCACTCCCACAACCGCGGTTTGCACTCTTCCGGTCATGATTCCAGCATCGTCCTTATGCGCGCTTCCACTTCGCCCGCCCGCCGCGGATCGGGGCAAATCACGAGAACCGTGTCGTCGCCAGCCACCGTGCCCACGATCTCCGGCCATTCCTCGTAGTCCAGCGCCGCGGCCACCGGCTGCGCTCCGCCCATGACCGTGCCCACCACCACTTGATTCATGGCCTGCTGAACGCGGAGGCCAAAGCTGTCGATCATCTCCGCCACCGAGGGGGGCGCGTCGTCGTTCGCCGCCGCGGCCGCATCCGCATGGCCATTGGGAAGCGCATAGCCGCCGGGTCCCTTGGAAAGCCGCAGCTCATGAATGTCGCGTGAAAGCGTGGCCTGGGTGACACGGATGCCGCGCCGGCGCAGCTTGCGCCGCAGCTCGTCCTGGCTGGCCACGAACGAGCTTGAAACCACTTCCCGGATTGCATTCAGGCGTTGGTTTTTCATTGCCGGTCGACCATTTTGCGGGAAGCAAAGCGTCGGCGCGGCCCGCAAGGGAAACCGCACTCGAATAAATATACAGCCGCGGTGCATAACTATGCAAGCCCAGCCAAAGGCGAATTTCTATGTCGCCTTGCCTTGGGAACGGGGCATCAGAGATGCGGTTGGAGCGGAGCCTTTCTGCGGCGCTTTTCTTCGTACATGGCGCGGTCGGCCTCGGCGAGCATTTCGTCCAGGGAATCGCGGTCTCCGGCATCGGAGGTGACGTGACCGGCGCTGAAGCTGAGATCGGCCGCCCGGCCGGATTTGGCGTTGTGGCGGGCGGCAAACTCCTCAAGCCGCCGGGCCGCCTGGGATATTGCCGCCCGGCTGAACTGGCCGGCGACGGCAAATTCATCGCCGCCGACCCGCCCCAACACATCGGTCTCGCGAAAGGCGTCGCGCAGAATCTCGCCCGTTTCCATCAGAAACGCAGAACCTGCCGGATGCCCCAGGGAATCGTTAACTTCCTTCAGATTGTCCAAATCGATAAATAATACCGAGAACGGCTGGCCCGCGCGCTTGGCCAGGCGCAGCGCCTGCTGGGCCAACAAACGGAAACCGCGCAGATTGTAGAGGCTGGTCAACGGGTCGCGCAGCGACAGGGCGCGAATTTCGTCCTCCATGAAATGGATGCGCCAGGCAAGAAACAACAGCAGCGCGATGGCGACCAACACGGCCAAGGAGGCGAGGATCGCCGTCATGTAATGCGGAGGCATCTGGCGCGCGTTAAGAATGCGAGCTCTGAGGCTTTCTCTCAAGTAGGGCAACACCAGCAGCACGGGAGCCAGCGCGCGTGCGATGGTGCTCCCAATCCCGCGGCCCAGGAAAATGGAAAACACGCCGCTGCGCGCTCTTCGGAAGAAAACCACTGCAGTCAGCAGCAGCAGGCAAAGCATGGCCTGCGACGAGGTCCCGATGGTAGCGATGGGGCCGAAGACGTGCAAAAGAGCAATGAAATGGCCCGAGACAAGGACCAAAACCGCGAAAAGCAGGAAGGTTATCACTACATCGGCGGTAACCCCGGCCAGTCGTTCGCGAAATCCGGCGAAGACGATCCCGAGGCCCAGCAGCGCGAAACCGGCTGCGGACTGAGGAGAAATATTCACCGCCAGGAACGAAGAAGCTATTTCTTTGGAGGGAAGAAAAGCGTCGATGCCCGGCCAAACGCGAAGCATTTGCGCGCAAAAGATCCCCGTGAAAATGACCGTGATCAGGATGGCAAGCGCCAGGCTGAAGCGGCGCAGAGATTTCCGGGTGCGAGGGGCGGAAGCCTGCAAACTGAGCGCGCTCAGGAAAATTCCCAGCACCGGCCAAGCGCCCATCAACCCCCAGGCGCCATGGGAAAAGCGATCGCGGGCGGGCGCCAACCAGCCCAGAACATTCACAGCGGCGAGCGCCATCACCGCCGCCAGAGTCACCTCTTCCGCGACCGCCAGCCTTTTAAGCTCAGCAACATCAAGTTCGTTCGGCGTCAATGTCAGGCCGAGTTTAGGCATGGCAAACGGCTCCACTGAAATGTTCGGCGCAAAGCGGCATTTTTTCCGGGCTTGTACATAAGTCTATGCCTGCGAATGCGTGAATTGGAAGCCGTTTTTGCTTTCTTGGGTGATTTTCGGGGCGTTGCCCCCCCGGGGGACACTCTACATTTTGCCGCTCTACGGGCTAAAGGCCGCACCCTTCACGCTGCCGTCTTGATCTCCGCGGCGCATTCGGGATTATGTTTCGAACCAAGATTCGCGAAGGCAAGATGCGGGTTGGTTGGGGCTGAGCCGCAGACGATAGCGAACGCCGGCAGTCGGGTTTGGAAGCGGCTGGAATCGGTCGAGAGCCAGCATGGCGGCCTGCGGGTCGCGGTCCCAAACCAGGGTGATGGCATGCGCGGAACTTTGCGCAGACTCCACAGAAAAGAGCTCGAGTTGGGCCACCGCGCGCAGCAAAGGATGGTCGTGTTCTGCGAGCGAGGCGAGAAATTGCGCAGCTAATTCCTCAATGGCGGGCGGAGCAGGATGCGCGGCAAAGTGCGCGATGAGATAGCTATCGAAGCAGCCGAGCCGCTTCATCAAGCGCGAGGTATAGCGGCAGCGGGATTCGATTTGGAAACGCTGCCATCAGGTTGCCATCTGGCGCAGAATGCGTAGTCCTGGTGAACGGACGACGCTGGCGAGCCACGGATCGGAGTGGATGGCGGCGATGGCCGGATCCGATTCAGAGGTTTCAGCCTCGGCCGGGCGGCCGCGCAGGATATCGAGCAGCTTCCGCTGCTGTTCCAGAAGCGTCAACACGGCGACACCGCGCTGCGCAGGCGAGCCAGCTCAGCGCAGATTCCCGGTGCGCCCAGGTTGGGAATCGCTTCCTTCAGAGACCCAGGTCCCTGACCCCGTGTCTCTGCCGCTCGGCGGGGTAAACCAACCGGAGGGCGACAGAGTACGTAGGAACAATGGACCAGAGTAACTTCCTCAAAAACGCCAAGAAAATACGGGAAAATGCCACGAAAATGGTACTCCATCCAGCACAGTTATGTAGTTACCTTAGTTTATTCCGGTGATATCCAATGCTGAACAAGAGGGTAATAATAAGTCCTAGTCACCCCGTTAAGCTTCGCTGACCGGCATGCTGACCGCAGCGGTCGTGCGTAGTGCGAATCGGCTATGGGCCCGCTCGCTGGCCGTGTACGTTTCGACTGCAGCCGGCGCCACCGAAGGGAGACGACTGCCGGAAGACGGCGCGCGGAGCGGCTCATGATTTGCCAGCCAGGAAGAACTGCCCCCCTAAGGACCGAATGCACGTTGCCTGAACCTTCAACCGCCGCGGCCCGGCGTTTGGGTGGGGGTTCGAGACCCATCTTCTCAGGAATTGCTTTAGCCGGGTTGCTGCTGGCGGGCGCGGGCGCGTGGGCGCAGAACCCCAACGTGTTTCCTATTGAGCTAGTGGGCGCGACCGCGGGCGCGCAAAGCGTCACCGTCACCTCGTCGGCGGCGGGAGGGACGGTGAGCAGCGTGAAGGTGCTCACGATGGGTGTGACGGGCGGGGACTTTGCCGCGGGTGGTGGAGCTTCGACGTGCCTAGGGGCAACGCTTGCGCCGTCCGCCACGTGCACGGAGTCGGTGACGTTTAGTCCCTCGGCGCCGGGCTTGCGCATGGGCGCGGTGGTGCTGCTCGACAGCAACGGCAAGGTGGTGGGCACGGGGTATGTCTCGGGCGTAGGCAAAGGCGGGCTGGGGGTGCTGGCGCCCGGGAACGAGCTTCCCGTGGCGGGCGACGGGCAGTGGACCGAACCGAAGGATGGAAGCCCGGCGACGCAAGCGGAGTTGAATTTACCTGCGGGCGTGGCTCTGGACGGCGCGGGCAATCTGTTTATCGCCGACAGCATGCACAACCGGGTGCGCCTGGTTTGCTCGAGCAACCCGCCGGCCTATGTGAGCAGTTGCACGGGACCGGGCATTATCGAGACGATTGCGGGCAACGGCAGCCCCGCCTATTCGGGCGACGGCGGTTTGGCTTCGGCGGCCACTCTGAACGCTCCCAACGGCGTGGCTGTGGACGGCGCAGGTAATGTGTATATTGCCGACACCGCCAACAACGTGATCCGGATGATTTCGGCGGCGACGGGCGATATTTCCACGGTGGCCGGAAACAACCAGGGGACGATTTGCACAACAGGCGGCGCCGACGCGGTGGGAGACGGATGCCCAGCGACGCAAGCCACACTCAATGCGCCCTGGAGCGTAACCGTGGACGCCAGCGGGAATCTATACATCGCCGACACCTATAACCAGCGGATTCGTGAAGTAAGCGTCTCCACGGGGACGATTGCGACTATCGCCGGAACCGGCTATACGACATCGAACGGCGAAGGGGATTATAACGGCGACGGCATTCAGGCCAGCGCAGCAGAGCTGAATTTTCCTTATGCGGCGGCCCTGGATCTTCAGGGCAATCTATACATCGCCGACTCGGCCAATAACCGGATTCGGATGGTATGCGCCAGCGCCACAAGCGCGCCAGCATACGTAACCGGTTGCGGGGCAGGCGCGGGAACCATTCTCACCGTGGCCGGAACCGGCGTTGCGGGCGGCATCAGCAGCAGTTGTCCCGCCACCTCGGGTGCGGCGAATGCGACGCAGCTTTCATCGCCCTCAGGCGTGGCGCTGGACCCCGCCGGGAACCTGTATATTGCGGACACGCAAAACAACGCCATCCGCAAGGTGAGTGCGACCACGGGCCAGTTGAGCAATCTCGTCCAGAACACCTGCGGCGATTATGAGACCTCAGCCGGGACTCCGGGACGCGTCACCTTGTACGGACCCATAGGGCTTACAGTCGACCCGAACGGCGATCTTTACGTGGCCGATTACTACGACATGATCGTGCGCGAGATTCAAAGTAATGTTGCCTTCCTGGACTTTCTCAGCAATCCGACGCGGCAGGGTTCGCAGTCCGCCCCGTTCAATCAGACGGTGGAGAACGACGGCAACGACGCGCTCGATCTGACGGCGATCAACCCGGATGCAAACTCGCAGTT
>JASHUH010000394.1 GCA_030040115.1 Acidobacteriaceae bacterium
ATCCGTTTCGCGCCTTCATGCACAGATCATCCAACAAGGCGGCGGTTTGAAATCGCCGACTGCGGGAGCAAGCACGGCACTTTTGTCAACGGTAAGCTGCTGGAGGGGCCGCATCGCCTCAGGCAAACGGATTCGATTCACTTCGGTTCCACCAGTGGACCCCACATGGTCTTCCACCACCGCCAGGGCGACTCCTCCTCATCGCTCCGGCAGCTTCTACAGCAAATGCCCCATACGGCGGACTCGAGCTCCAGTCTGGAAAAGCTTCGCTGGTTCGTGGAATCGGCGCGGCGGCTTAACTCCACGGCCGCGCTCGATCAGATTCTGCCGGCGCTGCTTGAGTCAACCCTGCAGCTTACCAAAGCCGAGCGAGCTTACGCGTTTCTATGCGACAACGAGGGAGAACCGAAGCTTGCGCTCGGGCGCGGAAGTGGGGGCGAATATCTCACCGACGAAGCCACCATCTCGCATCATGCGATTGCCCAGTCCGTGGACGCCTCCAGCGACTTCATCGTCACCGACACGCTTGAACTGGCCGAGCGTCGTTCCGAAAGCATTGTCGCGCACAATATCCGCTCGGTCATCTGCCTTCCGCTTCGTCGCCTCCGCGAGCTCTCAACCGGCCGGCAGCGCGAAATTCTGGGAGTTCTCTACCTCGACAGCAGAGTGTCGGTGAACACCCTTTCGGAGATCGATCACGATTTGCTCAGGGCGATAGCCGCGGACGCGGCGGCTCTGATTGACAACGCCCAGTTGGCGGTCGCCGAGGAGAATGAGCGCCATTACCGCGAAGAGCTCGCTATCGCAGCCCAGATCCAGCGCAGCCTCATGGCCATCCGGTTGCCCGTGCTGGCCTACGCGGTTGTCGCCGCGCGCTATTGCCCCTGCAGCGAAGTTGGCGGCGACTTCTACGACGTCTATGTGGGCCCCGAATCCATTTCCATTGTCGTGGCGGATGTCTCCGGAAAGGGGATCTCGGCCGCCCTCCTCGCCTCCACCCTACAGGGCATGATTTACACGCAGTTTGCGGCGGGCCAGCCCCTGGCCGTGATTCCCGGAGTCATCAATCGCTATCTGCGCGACAAGGAGATCGACAAGTACGCAACCATGTCGCTCCTCAGGCTGAGTTCGACGGGAATGCTCGAATTCATCAATTGCGGGCATATCCCGCCGGTTGTGGTAGGCGAGGGCCGCCTCTGGCGCCTGCCGGAAAATAATCTGCCCGCCGGCCTCCACCCCGCCGCAACGTATCAGAGCTCGGCCGTCCAGCTCCAGCCGGGCACGCGCATCGTGCTGGTCACCGACGGCATCACCGAGACCCGCGGCGCCAATGGCGAGTTTTTCGATGAGGACCGTCTCGAAGCCGCGATTCTCAAGGGCGCCAATCCCGATTCCATTCTGGAAGCAGTCGAGGCCTTCTCCGGGTCTCCGGCAGCGGAAGACGATTGCACCGTTGTGGAGATTGTCTATACCGGCGGGATGCGAACCGGTGGCGGGCTGGCCAGTCGATACCCGAAGAACTGCCCGAACGGCCGGTTCATCTCGGGATGGCTGAGGGAAGATCTGCAGCTTGCAATCAGGCTGGCCTGTGCGGGAAATGTGACCACACGCAGGGCAAATTGAAGCTGGTTGTATGCTAAGGGACATGACGGCATTACCAGCGGACCGCGGCGCGGGGATGGTCCCAATCCCGGTGGATCGCGGGGAAGGGGTGACGTTTCCAGCATATTCGGCGGGCGAGTCCGAGTCCGGCGCAAACCTGCTGGCTACAACTGGGCCTGGCGAGGATGCAGCCGCGGAACCGTGGGACGGCGAAGGCAAGGGCGTGGAACGCGGAATGGAAACAGACTCGCTGGTCGTCGGAGCGCTCTTGGGGCCGTACCGGATCGAAGCGCGGATCGGCGCCGGGGGAATGGGGGTGGTGTACCGGGCGCGTGACATGCGACTGGATCGTAAAGTGGCGATCAAAGCCATCCACCCCAAGGCGTCCAATCCGGCGCTGAAGTCTGTTCTTATGCGCGAGGCGCGGCTGGCGTCGTCGCTCAATCACCCGGGAATCGTAACGATTTACGACGTGCTGTTCGAAGGAAGCACGACCTACATCGTCATGGAATACGTGCAGGGCGCTTCGCTGCAGGAATTGATTCCGCAAGACGGGATGGCGACGGAGCGCGCATTGGCGATTGCGGCCGCGATCGGCGAAGCCCTGGGCGCGGCGCACGCGGCCGGGATCGTGCATCGGGATTTGAAGCCGGCCAATATCCTGGTGCGGGATGACGGCCAGATCAAGATTCTGGATTTCGGACTGGCGAAGATCTTCCAGGATTATTCTCCGCACGCCGAAACACGGCAGCCGAGCATGTTCGCAGGCGCCACAGTGGGCACAATCGGCTACATGGCGCCGGAACAGGCGTGCGCCGAGGACGTGGACGACCGGGCCGATATCTTTTCCTTGGGAGTGATTCTCTGCCAGTTGCTCACGGGCCGAATGCCGTTTCAGGCGGCGAATATGGCGGCGCTGCTGCACGCGGTTCAGACGGCGGAGCCGCTATCGCTGCGGACCATGAAGGCCGGGATCCCCGCCGGGCTGGACGGAGTGGTAAGGCGCGCTCTTGCTAAGAGGCCTGCGGAGCGGTTCCAAAGCGTGCGCGAGATGCTCAAGGCTATCGAGAATGCGGTGGGAGGATCGGCCGCCGGGTTCGCTGCGGCGGAGGCGCCTACCCTGGCCGTGCTTCCGCTGGACAATTTGAGTCCGGAGGCGGAGAACGAGTACATTTGCGACGGATTGGCCGAGGAACTGATCAACGGGCTGACGCAGATTGCGGGATTGCGGGTGGTGTCGCGAAGTTCAACGTTCCAGTTCAGGCGAACCAAGCCGGATGTGCGGGAGATTGGCGCGCGGCTAGGCGCCGGCATGCTGGTTCAGGGAAGCCTGCGGCGGTCAGGCGAACACCTGCGGCTGACCGTGCAATTGAGCGAAACAAGCGATGGGATCCAGATGTGGTCGCATCGTTTCGACGCCCGCGTGCAAGATCTGTTCCAGCTCCAGGACGAGCTGACGGAGGCGGTGCTCGAAAGGCTGCGCGAGCAATTGGGAGCGCGGTTCCCGGGGCTGGGAGCGGCCAACCATGCCGCGCCGGCGCGGGAGGCGTACGATCTCTACCTGCAGGCGCGATTCGCGCTCAACCGGGAGACTCCAGGGGACTTCAGGCGGGCGCTGGAACTGTTTGAGCGCTCCGTCGCCGCCGATGCCAACTTTGTGCCGGCGCTCCTGGGGATCGCCGAGTCGCACCTCCGGCTGGATTGGTACGGGCTGGAGCCGGCAGTGAATGCATCGCCCAGGGTGAAGTCGGCTCTGGAGCAGGCGCTGCGGTTGCAACCGGACTCGGTAGCGGGACTTTGCAACCTGGCTCTGTTGCAGGCTGGTTGGGACTGGGATTGGGCGGCGGCGGGCCGCACCTTTGAGCGCGCGCTGGCGGCGGGAAGCGGGCTGGCGGCGGTTCACTTCCATTATGGGTTGGATTACCTGACCCCGCAGGGAAAACTGGAAGAGGCGCTGCAGGCGCTGCGGCGGGCATTGCAACTCGATCCGCTCTCACCGATCGTTCACACCGCGGTGGGGGGATGCCTTTACCGGATGCGGCGATGGAGCGACGCGGCGGAGGTGCTGCGGCGGACATTGCAGGCCAACCCGGATTTCGGGCACGCGCACTGGTCGCTGGGCCGCGCGCTGCTGGAGCAGGATGGCCACGAGGAGGCCCTGCAGCATTTTGAAGACGCAGCCAGAATCATGGGCGCCATTCCGGCGGCGCTGGGTGAGCTTGGCTACTGCTATGCGCGCATGGGCCAGCGCAACCGGGCTCGCGGGATGGTCCAAGAGCTGGAGCGGCTGGCGGGACAGGATGGAGTTTCGCCACTGAGCGCTGCTCTGGTGTATGCGGGTTTGGGCGAGAAAGGCGCGGCGATGGCGCGCCTCGAGGAGGCGCTGCAACGGCGGATCCGGCAACTGGTCTGGATCAATGCCGATCCGCGGTTCGACGTGCTGCGCGGCGAACCGGCGTTCGCGCGGCTGATTGACGGTTTGGGGCTATCTCCCCTGTCGGAGTGATGGCGCGAATCTGCCGATTTCGAGCCGGGGAATCCGCCTCCCGGTCCAACAACTCTGTGTTCGGGTCCCGAGCCGCAGGGATGCCCACCATCCTTCCGAATTGCGACTCATCCAGCTTGGCGAACATGTCCGGTGTCGATGCGCCGGCTGCAAAGCGAGAGGCCCCCCTCGCTTTTGAGAGCATCAAACTCAACACGCTGCGCCGGCACGCGCCTTCTCCAGCACCCGGCAGCACTCGTGCGCTATTTGGAGCGATTCTTCAACGGGAATCACGTAGGCGTCGATGCGCGAGTCGTCGGTAGAGAGTCGGCCTTCGCGGTCGATGACGAATTGGTTTCTTTCCGCGTCCAGTTGCAGCCCACACCAGCTCAAGCCCTCGCAAACGCGCTGCCGAATCAGGGGAGTGTTTTCGCCGATGCCGCCGCCAAATACGATGGCGTGGGCTCCGCCGAGAACGGCCAGATAGGAGCCCACGGCCTTGCGGATGCGATAGGAAAACATCTCCATGGCCAGGCGCACGCGCTCGTCCGTGGCGTAATCGCGCATCAGCACCCGGGTGTCGAGCGATTTGCCGGAAACGCCGAGCAGGCCCGACTGCTTTTCGAGGATGCGCATGACCTCGTCGATGTCGATTTGCTCGACATGGGCCAGGAAGGCGGGCAGGGAGGGGTCCACGTCGCCGCAGCGAGAGCCCATCATCAGCCCTTCGAGGGGCGTGAGGCCCATGGTGGTGTCGACGGATCGGCCGTTGGCAATGGCCGCCGCCGAGCATCCGCTTTCAAGGTGCAGCGTGACCAGATGCAACTCGGCGGGACTGCGCCCGGTAATTTGCGCGTAGCGTTCCATCAGGTAGCGATGCGAGAGGCCATGGAAGCCGTAACGGCGAATACTATGACGGCGCGAGAGTTGGAGCGGAATGGCGTAGAGGCCGGCGGCAGCGGCGATGGTGCGGTGAAAGGAGGTGTCGAAGGCAGCGAAAATCGGCGCGCCCGCAAGCCGCCGGCGCAGCGAGGCGAGGACATCGAGAGAGCGGCGATTGTGCAGCGGGGCCCATTGGGCGAGTTCCGCAATTTCCCGCTCGACTTCCAGTGTGAGCTCGACGGGCTGAGTGAAACGCGGGCCGCCGTGCACCACGCGAATGCCGGCGCATTCGATGCCGTCCAGCAGCGATTCGTTCGCATCCTGGCTCGCATCCTGGCTCGCATCTTGGCGCTGCGCCAGCCACTTAAGGATGGAAGCGGCGGCCTGGCCAAAATCGCGCGCCTCAATCGGCTCGCTGCTCGCGATCTTTTTGCCCTGATAGAGGGAGAGCTTGGGCTCAGAGCCGATTCCCTCGCAAATCACCTCGATGAGTTTATGGCCGTCGGCGGCGGTTTGCTGGGCAGAATGACAGCGCACCACGCCGGCCTTGAGCGAGTTGCTGCCGGGATTGAAAACGAGAATCTTCACGCGCTCACTTCTCCGCATGCGCATTCGGTGTGCGCCGGCGCGCATTGGGTGGGATGCCGCACCCAACGAGCGCGATGCCCCTTGCGAGAAGCGACGCGGCGAGAGCGGGGCCAACGTTGGAGCGATGGAATTCGCGAAGCGAAAAGCGGAGAGAAAAGCGGCGCAACTTTGGCGAACCGCGCGGTGGTTTTTGCCGTTCAGATCACGAGTTCGATCAGGAACGGTCCCTTGCGGCCCAGTGAGTGGCGGAAAAGGTCGGCGAATTGTTCGCACGTGCAGGCGCGGGCCGCTTCGACGCCCATGCCGTTGGCGATGTTGATCCAATCGAGATCGGGGTTGCGGAGATCGGTCAACGATGCGAACACCGGGCCGGGTTGGGCGCCCACGTTGGCGAGCTCGTTTAAGAGGATGGCGTACTTGCGATTGGCGAGAAGGAGCGTGGTGACATCGAGGCGCTCACGCGCCTGGGTCCACAATGCCTGGATGGTGTAAAGCGCGGAACCGTCGGCCTGCAAGGCGATGACGCGCCGTCCGGGGGCGGCCACTGCGGCGCCGGTAGCGACAGGAAGGCCCATGCCGATGGAGGAACCCGTGTTCTGCAGCCAGTCGTGGGGCGGGGCGGATCGAGCGCCGGGATAGAACGGGCGGCCAAAGCTGACGCTTTCATCGACGACGATGGACTGCTCCGGCAGGAGCGCGGCCAGCGTTTGCGCCATGGTGCCGGCTTGAAACGCGCCACTGGCCGGGCTGGGGAGCGGTCCGAGGTTGGGCAATGGCGTAGGTGGAGCGCCGAGCTCGTCGGCCAGCGACTCGAGCGCGTGGACGGGATTCTGATCCAAGCGCGCGAGAACATGAATGGTGGCTT
>JASHUH010000395.1 GCA_030040115.1 Acidobacteriaceae bacterium
CTTCTCCTCGTGTGCTTTGCCGGCTCACGTCGAGAAGTTTTCTCGATGGACTCCCTGAAATGTCAAACTGCGACTGCCTCCCCGGCAGAGCCGGGGGAACTCCCACTTCGTATTAGAGACGGCAAGATCGAATTGCGTCTCTGATTCCATTGGCTTGGTCAAATCATGCTTCAGGAATGAAGTTCTGGACTCTATCCCAAGAGACTTCATGTTACGGACCGCTTTAGCCATCGAAATTGCAGACATGCTGCCCCGCGTGAATTGGTCAACGCTGATAACGCGAGCTTTTGGAAAACACCTTGCCGCAACATACGTCAGAAAGCCGAGCCCGCATCCAGCGTCCAGAATCCGGAGGCGAGCGCTAGAAGGATAGAGAGATTTCAGTAATTTCGAGAACGTTTCTTCAGCGTGCTTCCTGATATCGTTTGATTCCTGTGTCGTGGAATGATGATACGTCCCAAAATCTACATCCATGGCATTCCTTGGTTTCTCTCAGCGATGCTTCGCAGGGAGTGGCCGCCCTATCGTGAGTGCTACCTGTGGAGTCCGTTTCGGAAATTCCGCACGGCGAGTTTTACGAAGGGTGACAAAGACAAGGCGCACACAGCCCTAAAGCTCGTCCCTACCCACCCCTTTGCCAGTCAATCTCTCCAGGCCAGTCATCGGCTTGGAGATGCCGTGGGCGGCGCGTGGCCCGCCGTCTTGATCACGTGTATTTTGTCCGCCGCCAGCTTTTCGGCTGTCGTCAGCGCATCGTCTGCCGAAACCTTCACATCCGGTTCAACGCCGGTTCCTTCCCAACTGGTTTTCGTGATTGGGTTGATCGCGGTCCCGAAGGGCACGCCGATCATGAAATAGTCGGCCACCAGATGGCCGGTGACCGTATGCGCGCCACCGGCCGTGGTCTCGCCCACAATCGTCGCCCGCTTCTGCGTCTTCAAGTCGTAGGTAAACTCCTCGGCCCCGGAAATCGTGCGATGCGAGGTGAGCACGAAGACAGGCTGCGTCGGCATCCGCTCGCCTGGAACCCAGGCGAGGGTCCAGTATTGCGTCGTGAAGGTCTCGTGCCGGTCGTAGAGATCGTTCAGGTGGGTCGGCTTGTCGAAGAGATAGCTGGCGATCAGACTCACTATGGCGGGTTGGCCGCCACCGTTCTCGCGCAGGTCGAAGATCACGGCGTCAGTGTGCGCCACGAAACCCATGGCTGCGGCGACGGTCGCCCCGCAGATGTCGGCATCCATAAAGGCGTCGAATTTAACGTAGCCGATGTTTCCGGGCAGGATCTCCACCTTGTCGAAAGCGCAGTTGTTTTCCAGCATCTGCTCTCGCATTCGCGCTCGGTTTTCGGCGGTCGGCTCGTGCGGAGCAGGCATCTTGAACGGGCTGAAACTCACATATAGATGCTTGTCGTGGCTGATCGCACGCAGATCGCTCGTCAACTTCTGAGCCAAAGCATTCCCATCCGTGATGCTGTCGTAGTCTTGGGCCTTGGCGTGCGCGTCGAGCGCCTCGTTCATCTTCGCAGCGACGGCGGGATCGACATAGTATTCCGTCAAGTCGGATTCGATTCCGTCGATTACCCGCTTGCGGAGATCCGCGTCCAGCACCACATTCACTGGGGTTGCGCCCGGCGGCAGCGCACGCAGCGCAAACGACTCCACCGTGGGTTGCCCTCCTTGACCAATTCTGGAAGCGTTTGCCGGGACGTCAGCAATTGCCGGATCTCAGGATCTCTCCTTTTGAAATGAAAGTTCGCACGGACATATCGTGATACCGTCAGCCAAAACGTTCACTGCCTCCGTTCCCCGGCGCGTGATACCTCCACAGCGGATACGTCAGTCCTGCCAGCCGATTGATGACGAGGGCTTGGGCTACGAGCAGGAAGACCGCTATCTCGATAATGACCAGTTCCTTCGGTTTTGAGATGATGCCCAGCGAAACGATGAGTGTGGTCGCACCCGCAGGAGGATGATCGGCGCGCAGCAGGACCATCAGGGCGCCGGTGAACGAGAGGGAGAGTGCTGCGGCCAGAATTCTAGGCCAATAGACACCTGGGTGCACGCCGTAAGGCACGCTTGCGATGCCTGTAACAACATA
The DNA here is from genome assembly GCA_030040115.1 of Acidobacteriaceae bacterium. Taxonomy (GTDB): domain Bacteria; phylum Acidobacteriota; class Terriglobia; order Terriglobales; family Acidobacteriaceae; genus Telmatobacter. The sequence goes on from JASHUH010000395.1 coordinate 2,098, forward strand.
GGCTCCGTAGCCGCAGACTAGGCCAATGGCGTGGCCAAAGATGGTATTGCGCGGACAGGAGTTTGCCTGAAGAGGTGCGATGAAGAGCAGGTAAGCCGTCGGACCGAGCGACGGAAAGACAAACGGGCTCCCTGTGATCACCGCGAGCAACGCAAGCAGCGCAATCGTAAGAAAGCCGTTCACCAGAACATAAGCCGACCAAACAATGCGCGGAGAAAAATGTTCGAGCAGCCAAGCCAGCCGCAGCCGCGCCAAAAGCACCGGTACGTGCTCGGGGCCTCCGCCAATGCTCTGACTGCTCACGCTGGATCCCCTGTTGACTCGCCCAAACGGCAAGGTTGGAAATTTCACTTCAGGTCATTACGTTCTGGCCAGGTCGCTTTTCATACCTGGCCGTCATCTGACGCCAAGCAATTGAGGGAGTGGTTATTGAAGGAGCGTGTGCGCTTCAACCCTAAACCCACGTTCTTCATTCTGTCCACCAAACAAGTAGTGCGCTCCATGACAGATGTCACGCACGATGGTATCGATGTCTCATTGCCTGTTTTCTCCTTTCAAGAGGATGCTGAGACTCTAAGCATGTAAGTGCTCTGGTGTAAGCGGAGCGATTCGGATGGGATAAATTTGCAGGATCAGCGATCGAAAGTCGAGTTTTCGCGGCCCATCATAATGGATTTGCACGAGCCGCGATTGGGCGGAAATGACTCTTTGCCGGATCATGTACATGCTCTTCAGCAAATGACTGCGTTACCGGCGCAACCTGGTGTGTACATCTTCCGAGATGTGGAGGGCTCCCCACTTTACGTAGGCAAAGCCAAGTCGCTGCAGAACCGGATCCGATCTTATTTTCACAAGCACCGGTTGTCCGATATCAGAGTCCTCCGGCTGCGTTCCGCTGAAGCCGATGACGGCGGGTTTGTCGCCGGTGAATTTTGTGGCCAACAAGGCCCCGAATGCAGTGCGGGACTGGCTGCTGGAACTGCTGGGAGTGAACGACACTTATCTTCTCGATCGCCTCGATCTGAAGGTGCAAACAGCGATTGATCAGAGTGTCCAGCACTCCGTAACACACTTTTTCGAGAAGGTTACTGATCCCCAGAATGATTTGGCCGCGGGTCTCATTGGAGACCAGTTGCTCGGGACCGGCAATCCGGGCCGTGTGGTCTACAGTTTTACCCTTTACGAGCACGACGATGGCTCAACCTTCTGCGCGCGCACGCCACGAGACTTTGCAGCGCTGCGCTCTGAAATGCTGGAGCGGGATATCTATTCGACCGGCTTTTTACCGGACAGCAGTGCGAAAATACCTGTGCTCGCTTCAGACAGGTGTTTGCGAGGAATAGAGTGCCATCCTGATTTCGGGTTAAGTCCTTTGTAAAGAGCTGACCTGATCGGTCCACGAAGAAATCGGATCATCCTGTAGCGGTCGATGGGGCGGGAGATGAAGGCGCAAGGTAACCGAAAGTCTGCCCCGAGGATGAGGCCCTTGTATTCGGGGTGAAACTCTATTATTGGCTGACAGTTGCGGCGGTTTCGGCCGCCGACCCTGCAATCAACCAGAACGGGAACATCCTAAGAATTCGGACGTTCACGAGGACTATGC
>JASHUH010000396.1 GCA_030040115.1 Acidobacteriaceae bacterium
CCGCACGGAAGCCGAGCGAGTGGCAGACGTACAACATCATCTGGACCGCGCCGACGTTCAATGGAGACGGCTCGCTTAAGGCGCCCGCCTACGCCACCGTTTTCTGGAATGGCGTGCTGGTCGACGATCATTTCCAGTTGCAAGGGCAAACCTTGTACATCGGCAAGCCTTTCTACAAGGCCTACGACCGCGCGCCCATCAAGCTGCAGGCCCACGGCGACCCCAGCCAGGCCATCAGCTACCGCAACATCTGGGTGCGCGAGCTGCCCTAGCGCATGTTTGCACTCGTCTTGACAATCCCGAGAGTAAAGCAATTTACTTGAGGCTACTGTCCATTAGCCGCCAAGGACACTTTCATTTTTCCGGGTGATGCATGTTCGTGTGGTCCCCAGCTTCCGTCACCGCCGGTTCGCTCGGCTCGTTACCGGTTCTGCTGGCCTTCGCCACGGAGCCGCTGGCGCATCTGCGCGCGCTCGACATCGCCGTGATCGTCATCTACTTTGCGATGGTGCTGTGGATCGGCTTCTATCTGAAGGGCGTCTCCAACACCGGCGAAGACTTTTTCCTGGCTGGCCGCGAAATGACTGCGTGGATTGCTGGGTTGAGCTTTGTCTCGGCCAACCTCGGCTCGCTGGAGCTTATGGGCTGGGCCGGCGCGGCCTATCAGTACGGCATCCTCGCCACCCATTGGTACTGGGTGGGCGCCATTCCCGCCATGCTGTTCCTGGGCCTGATGATGATGCCGTTCTATTACGTTTCCAAAACGCATTCCGTGCCCGGGTATCTGAAGCTGCGCTTCGGCGAGCACGCCCGCGTGCTGGCCGCCCTCTCGTTCGCCACGGAAATGATTCTCATGAGCGGCGTGAACATGTTCGCCATGGCCGTGGTCATGAAGGTGGTTCTGGGCTGGAACATCACCTTCAGCATCTTCGTCTCTTCGATTGCCGTAGCGCTGTATGTGGGTCTGGGCGGGTTGCGTTCGGCGATCTTTAACGAGGTGCTCCAGTTTGTGCTCATCTGGGGCGGCGCGTTGCTGGTGCCCATCCTGGGACTGGTCCAGTCGGGAGGATGGACAGGGCTGGAGACGAAGATCCTCGCCAATCTGCACTCCACCAGCTATTTCCACCTTTGGCGCGATACCGGCCATTTTGCGTCCAACCCCATGGGCGTTCACTGGACGGGCATTCTTTTCGGCTTGGGCTTCGTCATCAGCTTCGGCTATTGGACCACCGATTTTCTCGTCGTCCAGCGCGTGCTCGCCGCCCACAATCTTCGCGCCGCGCGCATGGCGCCCATTATCGGCTCTTTTTTCAAGATGGCGGTGCCGTTTATCGTCATCCTGCCCGGCCTGCTGGGCCTGGTGCTGTTGCAGAACCCGGACGGCACGCGCCGCGTGCTGGTGGGCGAAGAGGTGGTGAGCGCCTGCGCCGTCAACACCGCGCAGGAAAAGCTCGACAACCCCGCCGCCTGCTCCGCCGCCATGTCCACCAGCCGGCTTTCCCCGGCCTATCGACAAAGGGTGCTCGAAGCGCAACCGGCCGCCGATCTGCACAGCTACAACGAAGCCCTGCCGCTGATGATGGTGCGCTACCTTGGCCCCGGACTCCTCGGCCTTGGCATCACGGCATTGATTGCGGGGTTCATGAGCGGCATGGCCGGCAACGTCAGCGCCTTTTCGACGGTGTGGACCTACGATCTTTACAGGCCGCTCATTTACAAGCGCGGCTCCGACAGCCATTATGTGCTGGTGGGCCGGCTCTCCATCATGAGCGGCGTAGCGGTCTCCATCGGCGCGGCGTACCTGGTGATGCATGCGCTTGGCATCATGGATTACGTGCAGGCCCTGTTCAGCATCTTTATCGCGCCACTGTTGGGCGTGATTCTCTTTGGCATGTTCTGGAAGCGCGCCACGGCCCTGGCGGGTTTTCTCGGCCTGCTCATCGGCATCGTGTTTTCCGCCAGCCTTTTCGTTTGGGTCAAGCTTCATCCCGCGGCGCTGGCCCTAGTGGCAATCTCGCCCGACGCCAAGCCAATGGCGGAAAATGTGTATCGCGCCCTGTGGGCTTTTCTTCTCACCTCCATCGTCGTGGTGGTGGTGAGCCTGCTCACCCGGCCCAAACCGGCGGCGGAGCTCGACGGACTGGTGTACGGAGCCACCGTTTTGCCCCAGGAAGAACCGGTTCCGTTTTACAAGCAGGAATGGATGTGGGCAGGGGTCGCGGTCGCGCTTTTCGTGGCGCTGAATTTGATGTTCTGGTAACCGCGGACGCCGAAGGGAAGAAGCCGTTGCGGCAGCCGCGGAGCAGAGGGGTAAATTGATGCATGGATCACGAATCTCCATCTGGTTTTTCATCGGCGTGCTCTTAGCCGTTTACGGGGTCATGATCGCCGCCTCCGGCGTCTCCGAGTGGGTGACTGGCAACTACGCGCGCGGAGTGCAGTTGGTTCGGCTGCACATGCCGGTGTGGTGGGGCGCTCTGCTGGGGCTTCTGGGCTTGTTGTATGGGGTCAAGTTCCGACCGCGAAAGAGCCGGGGCGGCAACACCCAAAATGACGCCGCGACCACCGCCCGACCGATGCGTCGCTCGCTCGATAATGGCTGAAGGCGCCGGCTCGAGGGCTGCGCCTCTAAAACGGTTACGGTTCGCTGATCTGAACTCATCATCCAACTGCCCGCGCACCCAGCGGGCATAACGCACGGTAACGATCCAAGGAGCGAGTGTGATGACAGGGCAAGGCAATATGACCTTTGGAGTGGTGGTCGGCAATCGCGGATTTTTCCCGGATCACCTGGCCAAAACCGGCCGCGAAGAAATCATTTCTGTGCTTGAAGCTGCGGGCGCGCGCCCCGTGGTGTTGAGCCCGGAAGAATCGAAATACGGCGCGGTGGAAACCTACGCCGAGTCGCAACGCTGCGCCGAGCTCTTCAAAAAGCACGCCGACGCAATCGACGGCATCCTCGTCACGCTGCCTAACTTCGGCGAGGAGCGCGGGATCGTGGATGCCATCCGGCTTTCGGGATTGAAAGTTCCGGTTCTCGTTCAGGCCACGCCTGACCGCTCCGACGCCATGACCATCGCCACGCGCCGCGACAGCTTCTGCGGAAAAATGAGTTGCTGCAACAATATGATGCAGTACGGCATCCCGTACTCGCTTACCACCCTCCACACCGAGTCGCTCGCCTCGCCCGAGTTCAAAGCCGATCTGGAGTGGTTTTCGCAGGTGTGCCGCGTTGTCAAAGGTCTCAAGAACCTGCGCATTGGCGCCATCGGCGCGCGCCCCGCCGCGTTCAATACCGTCCGCTATTCCGAGCGCATTCTCGAAACCGCCGGCATTTCCATTGAGCCGATCGATCTATCTGAAATCTTCGGCCGCATCAATCGCATGAAAGACACCGACGACGCAGCCCAGGCCAAGCTGGCGGCCATCAAGAGCTACGTCACCACCTCCGGCATCCCCGCCGACGCACTCTTGAAAATGGCCAAGCTGGGCGCGGTCGTCGACGGCTGGATGAAACAAACCAACTGCACCGTCAGCGCCGTGCAGTGCTGGACCTCGATGGAAGAATTCTTCGGCGTCGTCCCCTGCACCATCATGAGCATGATGAGCAACAATCTGATTCCCTCAGCCTGCGAAGTCGACGTTCCCGGCGTTCTCAGCATGTACATGCTGGCCCTCGCCAGTGAAACGCCGAGCGCGCTGCTCGACTGGAATAACAATTACGGCGCCGATCCCAACAAGTGCGTCTGCTTCCACTGCTCCAACCTGCCCAAGCACTTCTTCAAAGAAGCGCGCATGGATTACCAGGAAATCATTGCCGGCACAGTGGGCAAGGAAAACACTTTCGGCACCTGCGTGGGCCGCGTCAAGTCCGGTCCCATGAGTTTTGCCCGCTACTCCACCGACGACCGCCGCGGCGTGATCCGCGGCTATACCGGCGCGGGCAAATTTACCGATGATCCGCTGGAGACATTTGGTGGCGCAGGCGTGGCCGAGATTCCGCAACTGCAAAAGCTGCTCCAATACATTTGCCGCGAAGGCTTCGAGCACCACGTCGCCGCCAACTTCAGCGAAGTGTCGAACGCCATTCACGAGGCGGCGGTGCGCTACCTTGGCTGGGAGAGCCATTATCATCCCGCGCTCGAGGATTAGAAGATGAAAGCATAATGGAACCCGAGCACACGAGGCGATTCCCTCATAGAATTGCCGCCTTCGACTGTCCCTGCAACGGCTGCGTCCGAAGGAGAAGTGCTCAAAAACGCGCCGCCACTCGGCGCGTGCGACGGAAAGCAATCGAACCAGGTCACCAGCAACAATACCGGCCATAGCCTGCGCATCGGTCCGCTCTGGGAAGCATGCTTGACACCCCGATGACACCGCGGGCCGTTTCGGCTACTATGGTCTAGTCAACTTCTGGGCAATTGCTGGCCCCCGCCCCGTTCCGGGCAATGGATGGCGCCCTGCCGTCGGGACAATGTTGATTTCGAGGTGCTTTATGGCCCCTTTCGCTCCTTTGACGTTTAGGCCGGTGAATCAAGACCAGGCCGCGCCGGTTTCCACCGTTATTCGGACGCGCGGATCGTCGAGTATCGCCACCACGCTCACCATTTGCATGCCGAACGCAAATGGCGCTGCAAACCATCCCGCAAAACAAGAAATCGGCAAGCAAAATTAGACCTGCTTCTCAGAGGGCGGCTGCGTTTCTTCCACGAAAAATGTCGTGGCTTTTGAGAGGTAGTCCTCAATATAGACATTCAGCGAATACGATCCGAAACTGGGCAGGACGATATTCACAAAGTTCGCAATGATGTTGTGCCAACCCGCCTCGCTGAGCGTGCAGTTTCCCTCCGCGGTGAAGAGCGGTGGGCCGGATTCCGTGGCAATCTCGATTCTGAATTTGCACGTTTCTTCCGGACTCCCCAGCACTTTGACCACCAGGGTGGCATGCGGTAGAAGCGTCGGCACGGCAGATGCCGAGATGCGATCGAAGATCCCCACCAGACAGGCCCTGCGGTGTATATCCTGAAATCCTAAGTCACACAAGATTGCCCAATCGCACTCCGCCATCTCGCCTCCCAATTGAATTGCGTTCTTTGGCGCTTCTCCCCAATCGGGAATTCGCGAACCTGGGGTGTCGGCGTGGAAAGAGCATTCGCTTCAAGCAAGGATACCGAATTTCGTTTCCGCACAGCGCAATATTTTTGGCAAGCATTTACCGAAGGGTCCATATAGACGAGCAGTGATTCGAGGAGAACCAAG
>JASHUH010000397.1 GCA_030040115.1 Acidobacteriaceae bacterium
GCACGGAAGATTCGGCTATCTTGACATGGATAACACCAAGCTGATGGCCGACACGCGCCTGATTTGCGAGCTCACCATACGCGCGGGCAAAGTGGTGTACGACTTGAACGGCCTTTCCATGGATGCATGGAATGATGAACACCCGTCGAGTAATCCACAAATGGCCAGCCACTGGACCGTATTTCGGCCGCGCCCGCCGCTGCCGGAGCAGATCACTCCGCGCCAGCCCATAACGCAGCAGTAGTAGGCATCCTTCATCGGCGGAAAGAGTATCGTAAAAAGTAAGACGGCTGAGGGTGGAAGAGTGCCCCGGGAGACTTTCATGCCCATTGCGGCGGATTTTCGAAGATGCATCGGCTACCGCCGAACCATTTTTGCCTCCGTTTGGGCGCTGGGAGCGGCTGTGTTGGTTGCGGCCGCGCCGGCTCCGGTCACGGTGAGCTGGCAGACCCTCCAGACCCTGAACTTCAGTATTCCCCAGTCCCAGCAGAAAGCCGCCGTTTCGCAGTTGGACGGCAAGCGGGTCAGTATTCCCGGCTTCATGGTGCCGCTCGAAGACGATCTGGATCAGGTGACGGAATTTCTGCTCGTTCCTTATGCGGGCGCTTGCATTCACGTGCCGCCGCCTCCGCCGAACCAAATCGTGTACGTCAAAATGAACAAGAACACCAAGGTGCAGGTCACCTTCACCGATCCCATTATGGTGACGGGGACCTTGCGCATCTCCACGGTGCAAAGCCCCTATGGCGATGTCTCCTACGATCTTTCGGGAGAGAGCGTAGTTCCTTATCAACCGCAGTGACTTGCCAGGGGCGTGATGATTTCTCCCGAAGCCATCCATCTTAAGAACGTTGTGTTCGGATACGAGCCGCGCACGCCGGTGTTGGAGGTGGGCGAACTGGTGGTCGAGACCGGCAAGAGAGTCTTTCTCTACGGCCCCAGCGGCTCCGGCAAAACCACGTTGTTGGGCCTCATCACCGGCGTGCTCACGCCCCAGCAGGGCAGTTGCGCGGTGCTCGGCAAAGACATGACCAAAATGTCCGCGCCGGCGCGGGACCGGCATCGCGGTGCGGAGATGGGCTACATCTTCCAGAGCTTCAACCTGATTCCCTACCTGACGGTGCGCCAGAACGTGGCCCTGCCTTGTCACGTGCACAAGCGGCGCCGCCAAAATATCGTGGCGCAAACCGTAAGCAAAGAAGTGGAGCGCCTGGTGGCTCGGCTGGGATTGGACACTCACCTCGACCGCAATGTGAAAAAGCTCAGCACCGGTCAGCAGCAGCGCGTAGCCATTGCGCGCGCCGTAATTGGAAAACCCCGCCTGGTCATCGCCGACGAGCCGACCTCGTCGCTCGACGCCAACCGGCGCGCCGATTTTCTCGAACTGCTTTTTGAAGTCTGCGATGAAGCGCAGGCCACGCTGGTCTTCGTCAGTCACGATCGCTCGCTGATGGAACGGTTCGAAGAGCGCATCGCCCTCAGCGAAATAAGCCGGGGGTGCGCGTGACCGTCTTGCGCCTCGCCTACGAATCTTTGCGCAGCCGGATGTTCACGACCGGCCTCACAATCTTTTCCATCGCGCTCAGCGTGCTGCTGTTGGTGGGCGTCGATCGCATCCGTCAAGGAACGCAAGTGGGATTTGAGGGCACCCTAAGCCAGACCGACCTCGTGGTGGGCGCGCGCGGCGGCTCGTTACCACTGCTGCTCTACGCGGTCTTCCACATTGGAACCGCCAACAACGACATTTCCTACGCCTCCTATCAATACTTCGCCCATCATCCGGCGGTGCTGTGGACAATTCCTCTTTCGATGGGCGACAGTCACCGCGGCTTTCGCGTCGTGGCTACCGACGACAATTTCTACGAGCACTACCGGTACCGCGGCGATCACAGCCTTCAATTCGCGCAGGGCTCCCGCGCGGAGGGAATTTTCGACGCCGTGTTGGGCAGCGCCGTCGCCGATCAGCTTCATTACCACCTGGGGCAACAAATCGTGCTCAGCCATGGACTGCAGGCCAGCTTCCTCAAGCACACCGCGGACCCATATACCGTGGTCGGCATCCTGGCGCATACGGCCACGCCGGTGGACCGCGGCATTTACATCACACTGTGGGGCGATGAGGCAATGCACCTGGGATGGGAGAATGGCGCGCCGCCGCTCACCGCCATTCCCGAATCGCAGATCCACAAGTCCGACCTGCAGATCAAGACCATCAGCGCGTTTTTGCTGCGCACCAAGTCGCGCATGAGCACCCTGTTCTTGCAGCGCGAGATCAACACCTATAAGCCCGAACCGCTGACGGCTATCATCCCCGCCTTTACTCTGGAGGATTTGTGGAGCGTGCTCAGCGCCGCCGACGTGGCTTTGTCGCTGGTGAGCGGAGCCGTGCTGGTGGTCGGCCTTTTGGTCATGCTCACTGCGCTCTACACCTCTTTGAATGAACGCCGCCGGGAAATCGCGGTGCTGCGGACGCTGGGCTTGCACGCTCGCCAGATCTTCGCGCTTTTCATCCTGGAGTCTTCGTTGATCAGCGCCGCGGGAGCGGCGTTGGGCTTGGCGGCCGCCTACCTGGTGCTGTTTGCAATCCGGATTCCTGTCGAAAACAGATACGGCATTCCCTTGGCGATGGTGGGGTTCTCCGCGCGCGTCGCCTACTATATGGCTGCCGTGGTGGTCGCAGGCGCATTGCTCGGCTTTATCCCCGCCATTCGCGCGTACCGTAATGCCTTGGTGGACGGACTGAGCGCCGGGTAGCGATCTGCACGCGAGAAGCGGCAGGCCGTTTTCACGCCGGGATCAATTGCCTTCGTAGCGCCGGGTGGGCTCCGGTGGCGGCGGATTCACAAATGTTTCTCCCAGCGGGCCGCGGTCCACTCCCGATTTTTCAACCAGGTGCACCGAGACGCGGAAGGTTTCCGGCGGAGCTTGCACGGTGGTCTGCAAGTTCACAGGATCGAACGGGGTCACATCCATCAGTTTCGCCGTGCCCAAGGCCAGTCCGCTCCGGTTGTAATAGAGCATTTCTCATTAAGCTATACACCTTTGAAGCATAGCCTGAACCAAGCTTGTGCGTTGGCCGAGGAGATTTCCGGAAGGGCTTCGGCGATGGCCTGGTCGAGAGCTTCTGCGGTGCGTGCTTTTGCCTGACGGAGGATTTGTTTCAGTTTGGACCAGGCCTTTTC